>DATAMS010000148.1:0-24262 GCA_036260495.1 Thermoanaerobaculia bacterium | reverse complement strand
ACATGAGTGAGTGCGCCATGTTGTTGCCGTCGCCGATGTACGCAATCTTGCGGCCCTTGAGATCGCCGAGGTGCTCCCAGGCGGTGAAGTAATCAGTCATGGCCTGGCAGGGATGCGAGAGATCGGTGAGTCCGTTGATGACCGGCACGCTCGAATACTCGGCCAGCTCCGTGACGGTCTTGTGCGCGAACGTCCGCGCCATGATGCCGCTGACGAATCGCGAGAGAACTTTGGCCGTGTCGTAGATCGGTTCGCCGCGTCCGATCTGAATGTCACGCGACGAGAGAAAGAGCGCATGCCCGCCGAGCTGGAACATGCCCACTTCGAAGGAGACGCGCGTCCGTGTCGACGATTTCTCGAAGATCATCGCCAGCGTCTGCCCTTTGAGCGCGTCGTGGTACTTGGCCGGATTGGCCTTCATATCCTTCGCAACGTCGAAGATCTCCCGAACCTCGGCCGCGCTGTAGTCATGGATCTCGATAAAGTCTTTGTGGTTCATGGGGTGAGGATTGTATGCGGGGAGTGGCTTGTGGGAATCGGTCAGGTCGACGCAGAATCTTTAACTCATTCCGGCACGGTCCGGTTACACTTTGAAAGATCACCGCTACCGGTTCGCGTTCTTCTCGAACCAAGGGACGACCGATGACAGCAGAACGAGCTATCGATCTGATGCCCCGCTACACAGAGCGACTGTCCTTCGCCCGCTTTCTCAGCATGCCACAGCACCTACGGGACATGATTCGGTCGGTAAGAATTCTTCCGCCCAGCCTTGGCACGAAGGACTTCGGTGGAGTGGTCGTCGAGTATTCGTCGCCTCTCTATGCCGTTCACCGGAGGGGCGCAACTCGCTCGCGCCGGTAGATGTCCAGTAATCCGCCCGCGAGTATCCCGCCACCGCCGGACGGTCTCTCTCCATCCGTCGTTGAAGAGATCATCCGACAAAGTGCGCAACAGCTCGAAGTGAAGCGGCGCGAGCTGGAGCTGCAGCAGCAGAATCAAGCGAACCAATACGAATACGCGAAGGCCGCTCTCGCAGCTCAGTCAGAGGACCTGAAGGACACGCGGAAGCACGACGCATCGCAGCTCACTCGCCGATTGGTCTTCAGCACGTTCCTCGTTCTGATGATTGTGGCATTCCTGGGGTTCTGCATCCAGGCCGGGAAGGAGCGGTTTGCAGAAGAAGCCCTGAAACTGCTTTTCTATGGCGGAGGCGGAACGGTCAGCGGCTACGCATATGCCAAGGCTCGCAGCCGAAACGGCCAACCCGCGTCCGGCGACAACGACAACGCTCCGCCGCAACCATAGGTCTTAATCGATGACCGCCGCATTCATCGGCGTCACATTCATCACCTTCGACACCGGCGCAACATCGCCGAGCATCTCATCGAAAAAGTTCCATTCGAAAAGCCCGTCGTCGCTGCGGGGCTCGAGCAGGTAAAAGGCGAGGCGCGCCAGCGGTTGATTCATGCGGACGACGTACGTGCCTGCGTCGAAAGAGACGTCGGCGCTCTTCCAATCGCCGGTGAGCGTCAGCTCGCGATGTTTCTGAAACTCGCGTGTGGCGTGCTCGGCTTTCGTGATGGCGAATTGGTCGACGGGCAGTTTCGCTTGTCCGTTCAGCCGCTCGACGATGATGCCGTGCGTGCGGAGGTTCTCGATGACACGTTTGGCTCGCGCATCGATCAGGTAAGCGTACGGAACCTCGGATTCTTCTTTAGGCGCGAAGACGCCGAAGTCGGTGATCTTCATTGGGACGATTTTGCCGGTGCGTACGATTCGCGGGCCGCTTCCAGTCTCCGGATTCTGAATTCCTTCTCCCGGCTTGGCGGGCGTGGAGCGCTCCCAGAGAATCGTCGTGCTCTTGCGCCACGGCTTGATCTCGAAACGAGTTCCGAGTTTTTTAAGATTGGCGAGGCCGGTGCGCTCATCAGCACGCGCGGCGATTTCCATCATCGTTTTGCCGTGCCGTGAAATCGCGGTAAGGATCTCGTTCAGGAACTGCTGCGTCACCTCGACGCGCGCCCGAAAATCGATATAGCTGTACGCCTCGGACAGAATCGCGAAACGGTTGCGCAGTCCCGCGTAGTTGTTGCCGAAGCGCGGCCGGTTGTCGAACGTGTACCAACCCTTTTCCGGTTTGAGCTGGTCGATGAAATTGCCGTAGTAGTACGTCTCCTTGCCGTATCGCGTCTTCATCCGGGTGCGAATTCCGGGAAGCAGCGTCTCGCGCTCAAAGTCGATGAGCGCGCCATCGGCGTCGGGCGTCAGCATCGGCGCGTACGTGAGTTGATAGCCGTGATACGAGCCGTCCGTCGTATGCAGATCGACGGTGACGAGCGGATCCCAGCGGTCGAGCACGTTGTGCACGAGCCCGCGCGCTTCGGGCGATTCGAGCTTCATGTAGTCGCGATTGAGATCGAGTCCCTGCCCGTTCTCGCGGACGCCGACGCCATTCACCGGCCCGACTTGCTCCTTCCGATGCTCGGTGGAGATCTTCTCGTTCCCGTCGGCGTTGTAAATCGGCGCGATGAGGATGACCAGCTTCTCGCGCAGTTTCCGCTTCGAAGAAACGAGGTCGCGCAACAGCATCTGCGCCGCCTCTTTCCCTTCCACTTCGCCCGCGTGGATGTTGGCCATGATGAAGACGACCGGCAGTCCGCTGGCGTGCGCGGTTCGCGGATCGACGACAGACGCCGGCCCGACGATGACGAGCGGCAACGCCCGTCCCTCGTTCGTCGTCGCAAACGTCTCGACGCGGATGCCGGGATCGATCGACTGGATCGCATGCACGAAGGAGATGACGTCGTCGTATCGCGACGTCGATTTGTAATCCGTCGTCTCGGCAACTGTTTTCGGCAGTTCGGAGGCCATGGCAACCCCGCTGATAAAGAGAAGGATGATTCGCAACATCAGTCGCATGGAGGAACTTTACCAGCGGCTCATTTGCGAATCACTCGGTATTCGCCGTCGCGCTCATCGACACGATCCTCCTCCCTCAACTTGTCCAGATGCGCGTTGATCTGAATTTCAGCGGCGGCGCGGAGGCGGGGATCGAGGCCGGGGTAGATGCGCTCGCGAATCGAGGCGGCCGAGGTGACGCCGGCGGCGAGGCTGTCGATTACTTGCTGCTCGCGCTCGAGGCGGTGAGCGATGTATTGCTCGATCACGGCGCAGGCGTCGTCGCGCGTCGGACCGTGGCCGGGGAAGATGCGCTTCGGTTTGTGAGCGAGAAGAACGCGCAGCGAATCAATGTAGTCGCGCATCGATCCGTCGGGCGGAAAGATCGTCGTCGTTCCTTCGCCGAGGACGGTATCGCCGGTGAAGAGATCGCCGACGGACGTGAGAAAGCAAACGTGCTCGCTCGTGTGGCCCGGCGTGGCGATCACTTGAAGCGTCTCGCCTTCGATCATGAGGCTTTCGCCGCCGGCGATGCGCTGATCGACGATCGCGTCATCGAGCACGCCGCGCGGGGCGAGGATGCGCGCGCCGGTGGCGTGTTTGAGCGGGATCGCGGCGGGCGCGTGATCTTCGTGGCGATGCGTGAGCAGGATCGTGCGCGCCGACAGCATCGCGGCGCGAATCGCTTCGATGTGAGAGTCGATCGCGGGACCGGGATCGATCACGGTTGATTCGCCGAGGAGGTAAGTGCGGGTGCCGCTCAGCGTGAACGGCCCGGGATTCGGCGCGGTGATATCGCGAATGATCACGGCAGGATGATCTTCTTCTTCCCGTTCTCGAAAACAAGGACAGGCCGCGTTGTCGGGATGTCGATTCCGCGACGCGAGTCGAGAAGTTGTTTGGCGGTCTCGAATCCCGCCAGCGCTTCGAGATTCTTCAATGTCGGGAAAACGATCGGCAGCGTCTCGATCGCAGCAGCCGGTGTGATCCAGCGGACTTCGACCGCTTCGCCATCTTCGCCGTTGTCGACAGAAGCAATGGCGTCGCTGCCGGCGATGGCGAGAAAGAAACAGGTGTCGAATCGCTTGGGAACGCCGATCGGTGTGACCCATCGCGACGTCAGCACGAGCGCGTCGAGATCTAACGACGCCTCACGCGCGAGCGACGCGAAGGTCAATTCTCCGGCAAGCAACGCGCGCCGCTTTCGATCGGCATCAGCGAGGGGCGCGCCGAGCCAGATGCCGCTCTCCTCGAACAACTCGCGAATCGCGGCGACGCACATCGTGCTGATCTCGGTTCCGTCGCCAAGCTCGCGATCGCTGGCTTCGACCGTGCCGCCGGGAAAGACCCAGGCATCCGGCACGAACGACGACTTCGCGTGGCGCCGCATCATCAGAACTTCAAGTCTCGAGTTCGAGTCGCCGCCGGGCCGGCGGCGGTCCAGCCGGCGAGCCGCCGGCGCTACGGTTACTGGGGCTACGGTTGCTGGCGGTACGTTTGGCGCGTCGCGCAGCAGAATCACGCTGGCGGCAGGAACCGGCGCCACATCGGGCGCATCGCCGGCACCGCGCGGAAGTTGGTCGTCCGATACTTCGTGCGACGTCACGCGATTTCCTTCAGCACTTGCCCTGCCATCCAACCCATTCCTCGCCGTTCGGGCCGCGCTCTTTCTTCCAGATCGGAACGGTTTCCTTGATGCGATCGATGATCATCCGGCATGCCGCAAACGCCTCGGCACGATGCGGCGACGCGGCGACGATGCTGATCGAGGCATCGCCGACGACGAGATGTCCGAGCCGGTGGACCACGGCGATGGCGACGTCCGCGTTTGTGCGCTGCACGTCATCGACGATTCGCGCGATCTCCTTCTCCGCCATCGGACGATACGCGTCGTAAAAAATCGACTCGACCGCTTTTCCTTCGTGATGATTGCGCACGATGCCTTCGAACAAAACGTACGCGCCGTCGGACGGACGCATCACGCTGCGAACGAGCGCAGCGGAGTCAATCGGATCGTCGGTGAGAAAGGGCAGCGTTTACCTCCCTGGCCGCCGCGGCCGCGCCTCACGCGGCGTCGACGACACGATCTCCACGCCCGCTTCTCCTCGGCGGCCCGCACCGCCGCGCTTGGCCTTTTCCAACGTCATCAGAAAGCCAAACGCGGGATCTTTGAATTGAAGGTGGCGGAGCACGTTCCAATGTTTTCGCACGTAGCGTTGCAGGAAGTCGAGCACGTGCCCGAGGCTGATGATGCGGCACGGAGGAACCTCGGCGCCGGGAGGAAACGATCCGAACGCGACGAGACGGATCATGAATCCCGAAGGAAGTTTCGCCGCGCCGTGTGCCAGCAGGTCGGCGACGATGCCATCACGATCGAGCGTGGAATCGCCGAGCCGGCTGATCACCGCCTTCAAGACCTGCGGATCGCGCGCGCCGCTGTTGATCCCGACTCGCCCTTCCTTCACCTCGCCGATCAGCATGTCGATCGAATCGGAAGGAACGCCGAGTCCGGGATCGACGTCGTTCATCTCGAGCCCGCGCGGCGTCTTCCGCGACGCGCCCGCGTCGGGCGACGGAAGACCGGACGGAAAACGAAACGCCAGAACATCGATGTCCGTCAGCGTCCGGAATCCGTTCCGACCCGCTGCGGCGATGATCGGATATTCAGCCGAGGTGAAGTATCCGTTGAGCTGCAAATACGCCTGCACCAAAGCGACGGCGTGGTCCATGAGTGCATGATATTGCGGTCTCGCGGCCGCGTGGCTCCGAAGTCTCGCGGCGTTCCGCATCGAGACCACGCGATCACGCCCCGAAAGCTGGTCACGATTCATCAACTTCCCGTAAACTCAAACGCGCATGGCGAACTACGACTGCACGAAGTGTCCGGCATACTGCTGCAGCTACGAACGGATCATCGTCAACAAACGAGACCTCAAAAAGTTGGCGAGGCACTTCGATCTCGATCCCGACGTGGCGGCGAAGCGTTTCACGAAAATACGGGAAGGTGAAGTCGTTCTTCGTCATCAGAAGGACAAGATCTACGGCAGCGTTTGCATGTTTCTTGATACGAAAGCGCGCCGATGCACCATCTACAACGCGCGGCCCGGCGTGTGCCATGACTACCCCGAGTACCCGACTTGCGGCTACTACGACTTCATCAGTTGGGAGCGGGAGCAGCAGCAGGATGAGAAATTCATTCCGCTGAGCAAGGGCTAGCGGACTCTGCCCTCGCGTTTCCCGAAATGCAGATTGGATAGTTATTTGTTCAAGAGCCCGATGAACAGGTTCCTGATGAGCACAGCGGCGTTGCTGCTGCTTGCGATTCCCGTCCTCGGCCAAAGCGCTGGCCAGACCGTCGCGACGCCACCGAGCGCAGCGCCCCCCGGCGTGATGTCCGAATCAGTCTCCGTCGGATACGTGATGATCCCGTTCACAGTCCTCGGCGACCAGGGCCGTCCGCTCAAAGACCTTCGCGACGCCGAGGTCGATTTGATGGTCGACGGGCAGCGGGTGCGGAGCGACATGTTCGAGAAGTCGGAGAACGCGCCGGTCTCGTTTGCCATCCTGCTCGACGGTTCCGGCTCGATGGCGCTGGCCGGAAAAATGGACTCGGCACGCGCGGCAATCGGCGCATTGATCGGACATCGCCGGCCGGGCGACGAGTTCGCTCTGTACGTCTTTGCGGCCTCGAAAGCGATCGAAGTCGTACCGTTCACGGAGAATGTCGCTCAGATCACAAACGGTCTGGCGAAGATCGATCCGTACGGCAAGACCGCGTTTTTCGACGCGCTGGTGACGATGCCGGAGCGGAGCCTGCTGGGCAAGAATCCGTCGCGTGCGATCATCCTGCTCAGCGATGGAATCGACAACGCGTCGTCGATGACGCGCGGCGCGCTGGCTTCGCGGCTTCAGGGAATCTCCGTACCGATCTACCCGCTCGGCCTTCGCGATCCCGGCGACAAGCCGGACGATCGCAGAGTTCCGCGCGAAGATCTTTCGGACATCGGCCTGCTGAACGAAGTGGCCACGCTAACCGGCGGAAAGTTATACCTCGGAACCACACCACAACAGATCGCGGAGGCCGTCTCGCACATCGAAGACGATCTTCGCGCGCAGTACCTCATCGGGTTCGCGCCCACAGGTAAGGGTGCGGTAAAGTACCGGACGATCTCACTCAAGCTGACGGGGCGCGCCCGCGCCGTCCACGTCCGCGCCGGATACCTCGGTACCGAACCTCCCCAGGTCGCATCCCGCAATAAAAACAACGAAAGGAAGAAGAGTTAATGAACCAGAAAATCGGACTCCGCATTGTCACCACGACGGCGCTCGCCGTCATTCTCGGCGCATGCGCCACCTCGAAATCAGTCGATCAGAAGATCGCTGACGCGCAGGCGCAATCGAGCAAGAAGATCGAATCGGTCGAAGGTCAGGTCGAGGATCTGCAGACCAAACAGAAGGCCACCGACGCCCACCTCACGCAAACCGACGCCGCGCTCGCCGAGCTCAGCACGGAAGCGAAGGACGCGCTCAAACGCGCGCAGGACGCCGGCGTCCTGGCGAAGGGCAAGGTCGTCTTCGAACAGACCTTCAAGGAAGACCGCATCAAGTTCAAGGTGAACTCCTATGAGCTGAACAAGGACGCGCAGGCCGCACTCGCCGACTTCGCCGGCAAAGTGAAGGCGCTGAACGAGCAGTACTACATCGAGATCCAGGGCCACACGGACGACACGGGCGGCCGCAAGCTCAACGACGAACTGGGCGAGCGCCGCGCCGACGAAGTGCGCCGCTACCTCTCCCGCTCGGCGCAACTGCCGCTGAATCGCATGTCGACGATCTCGTACGGCGACTCGCTGCCAGTGTCATCGAACAAGACGAGAAAGGGCCGCGCGGAAAACCGGCGGGTCGTCATCGTCGTGCTCGAATAGTTTGTATTTTCGCGAACGAAAACCAAGGCGGACTTTCGGGTCCGCCTTTTTTGCGTCGCTGCAAATTGTGGTTTACGTAGGTCGGACTCTCCAGTCCGACAATGGACCATGAAGTCGGACTAGAGAGTCCGACCTACGTTTGTCCCTGCCTACCCGAACGTCGCCACGACCGGTGCGTGATCGCTTGTGCCGATCTCGCGGTACGACGGGCACGAGATCGCGCGCTCGGCGAGCGCTTCGCTGGCCAGCACGTAATCAAGTCGCCAGCCGATGTTGCGTTGGCGGAGATTGCGCCAGGGAGCCCACCAACTGAAGTACTCCTCGTCCTCGGGATAGAGCTTTCTTCCGACATCGACGAGGCCCTCGCCCAGCATCGCTTCGAGCAGCTCGCGCTCCTCGGGGCGCTGGCCGATGATGTTTGGCTTGCGCTCTTTGGGATGGACGTCCATGTCGGTGCGGGCGATGTTGTAGTCGCCGCTGATGACGAGCTTCAGTCCCTGCTCTTTTTGCGCGCGGGCATAGGCGATGAGCGCTTTCATGAAATCGACTTTGGCCACGTAGTCCTTGCCGCCGTTCGGGACGTAGACGGACGCGAAGACGGTGTCGCCGGAGCGCGCCTCGACGATGCGGGTCTCGAGGTCGAAGTGCGGATGCGTGAACTTCGGTTCCTCCGGAAACGTCTCGCGGCGCAGGTGCAACGCCACGCCGGAGTAGGCAACGGCACCGTGCCAGTAACACCAGTAGCCATTGAGATTGCAGATCGACTCGGGGATCTGCGCGGGTGAGGCCTTGAGCTCCTGAAGGCAGATCACATCAGGCTGCGCGCTTTCCACCCATTCCAGCAGTTGCGCATGGCGGGCGCGGATTCCGTTCACATTCCAAGTGGCGACTTTCATGTTGTTTGAGGGTGTGGGGGGTGGGGAGTGGGGTGTGGAAGCAAAAGCGAACTACTCCGCTCGGACGTCGTCTCCACTCCCACTTCCCACACCCTACTCCCCACTCCCCGTCAATCAGGGTCTCCCGTGTCGAACAGCACTTTCCATGAACCGTCCGGCTGTTTTTCCCACACGGTCATGTACGTGCCTTCGCGCGCTTTGCCTTTGAAGACCGAGTGGTAACGGCCCCACGTGTAGCCGAGTTTTCCGCCGCGGGAGATTTGCGCGCGCTCCGGTTCCCACGCCAGCGTGAAGCCGCTTCCGAATGCGGCGAGCATGTTGTTGGAGATTTCCTCGGGGCCGACGAGAACGCGCCCGCCGTTGGCAGGTTTCGACGCACCGGGCGCCATGAACTCGAACCAGGCGTTATGGCCGCGCGCCGCCGACTGCTTGGCGAATTCGCGGTCGGCCTTCAGAAGAACATCGGCGTTCGGTTCGTTCGCGAGAGGTTTGCTGGCGGGCGTTGTGGCGCACGCGGCCAGGAGAAGGAGCGAGATCGCTGCAAATCGTTTCATTGCCATCGAAAGATTCTCAATCCGATGATGAAGGTGACGATGCCCCAGACGGCCAGCAATCCGAGTTGGAGCAAGATCTGAGACAGACCGGCGGCATCGTTGACGACCGCGCGCAGCGCATCGTTCAGCAACGTCAGCGGCAGGACTCGGATGAATGGCTTGACCGAGTCGGGGAACCGTTCGTACGAGAAGAAGACGCCCGAGCAGAGCCACATCGGCATCATGATCAGGTTCATCAGACCGCTCACCGCTTCGATCGTCTGCGCGCGCGATGCCGTCAGCAGGCCGATGCCCGAAAACGCGTAGCCGCCAACCATGCTGAGAATCGCCAGCACGAGGATCAAGCCATTGACGCGCACGCCGAAGACGATCCAGCCGAATGCCACCAGCACCGAAACCTCGATGAGAAGCCAGATCGAGCGCGACAAAAACATCGAGATCAGATAGTCGGTCTTGCGCATCGGCGTGGCCACGAGACGCTTGAGCAGTTTCTTCATGCGCGCGTTGGCGATCGTGAAGCCCATGCTCCACATGCCGGTTCCCATGAGGTTCATGCCGATGAGACCTGGGATGAGAAAGTCGATGTAGCGAGCGCCCTGCTCGTGAACGCGCTCCTCGTTCGATGTCAGAACGTTGCGCCGTCCGGCCGCAGCCTGCAGCACATCATCCGCTTCGTTGCGAGCGCTCAGCGCATCGGGACGTGTGGCATCGAAGCGATAGACGATCGTGTCGTTTCCGTCGATGAGCAGCGACACTTTCCCGCGCCGCAGCGCGTCACGTGCCTCCTGCTCGTTCATGATGCGCGGCAGCAGCGTTTTCGATTTCTCCAGGACCGTAAATCGCTGCTGTGCATTCGCGCCTGCCACGACCCCGACCGGAATGCGATCGGGTGGCTTCTCGCGGAAGGCGAATCCGAGGGCGAGGGCGAGGATCAGCGGGAAGCCGAAGACCCAGAACATCGCCTCTTTCTCGCGCAGAAATTCTTTCGTGCGCGCGAGTGCCAGCTCGATGATCGGCGGACGCATGCGCGTTTTCTCAGGCATCGCGCAGCTCCCTTCCGGTCAGCGAGACAAACAGATCTTCCAGCGTCGCTTCATGCGTCGACAGCGTCACGAGCTTCGCGCCCTGTTTTTCGATTGTGTCGATCAGCCGCGGCAGCGCGTCGGCGAGTGAATGTACGCGCAGTAGCCAGCCCTCGCGATGCGCCGTAACGCCCGCGCAACCTTCGATGCCTTCGACGACGGCCTGCTCGAGCCGCGGCTCGCTCGTGAACTCGATCACGTTGCGCGCCTGCAATTTCGCGATCAACTCGGCCGGGGTGCCGAGGGCGATGAGATGGCCGTGATCGACGATGGCGACGCGGTCGCAAAGACGTTCTGCTTCCTCCATGTAGTGCGTCGTCAGAAGAACCGTCCCGCCTTTCTGCCGGAAGCGCTGCACGATGTCCCACAACTGCAGACGGCTCTGCGGATCGAGACCGGTCGTCGGCTCGTCGAGAAAAAGAACGTCGGGATTCCCGACCAGCGCGCAGGCGACGGCGAGACGCTGCCGCTGACCACCGGAGAGTTTGCCCACACGCGCGTCGTGTTTCTCTTCGAGCGAAAGATCGCGCAACAACTCCTCGGGATCAGCTCCGACGCGATAAAACGAGCGAAACAGCCGCAGCGTCTCGAACACGGTGAGCTTCTCGGTGAGCTGCGTTTCCTGCAGCGAGATGCCGATGCGCTCGCGCAACTCGCGCTCGTTCTTGCGCCAGGTCAGGCCGAGGATCTCGACGTCGCCGGAGTCGGACGCGGTGAGACCCTCGAGGATCTCGATCGTCGTGGTCTTTCCCGCGCCGTTTGGTCCGAGAAGACCGAAGCATTCGCCGCTGGCGACGGAGAGGTCGAGTCCATCGACCGCTTTCACGTCGGCGTAGTACTTGCGCAAATTGCGGCAGGCGATGACGTCAGGCATGCGGAGCGAAACGATACAACAAGAAGAAAGTGGAAGCGGGCGCGGGTTCTGAAGGTCGAGTAGTAATAGCTGGTCAACAGATGAAAGACCTCGCGTTTCGGTGTCTTGGTCTTCGGCTGTCGGAAGGGCCTGATGGGTTGTGGTTGGACAATAAAAACGGCGGGTGGCGCTCCTGTTTGAGCACCGTCCCGCCGGTGGAGTCGTAGATGATTTTGATTCAGGTTTTATCCTTTCCAGTCCATGGTCACTGATCCTCCTATCGCTAGATATACGTTCAAATCACGGTCCAAGTATCCCGAGTATCGAAAAGTTTGCATCAGATGGTTTGGTTCATTTCGTGGGTCGGAAAATCAGTCGATTACCCTTCAGAAGGTGGCGTCGGAGCGGATTTCTTCCTCCACTCGATTGTCACGGCTGAGTACGGTGTGAAGCCAGCATTCAGCCGCCAAGTATTGCCACCGGCAATCTCTTTCTGATCGTCTTTACGGTGTGCGAAGTTAACGGTTACGTTCAAAGTTGGGTCCGCATACGCTCGCACTCTAATGCCTATCGATGGTTGCACAAGCATGAAGATGTCCGTATGTTCCACAGGAAGAATCTGTTGTGTTTTGCTCCAATACCTGGCGATGGCTCGCGCCGGAATCGCCTCCGTCCGGCACCATTCCACGGCCTGCCCGTTTGGCAGCTCCCTCGGCTCCAAAGACTCGTTAGCCAACTCATATTCTCGCCCAGGTTCCACTCCGATAGCCTTAGCGTACACCACTTGTCGAGGTGGAGCTAAATTGTGAAACGGCTTGCTCACCCATATCAGGTGCGTAAACCGCTCCGGCGAGTCGGTCAGATTCCGAACCTCAAACTCAAGTTCGGACTCAACGAAGACGTACGAATTGGCGCCCTCGTACGGCGTGATTCGGTACGTTAGGTCGACGTTCTGCCGTACGATTCGAAACGACGAGATCTCTCGTATCTCCTCCTGAAGTTCCCTTGGGACATGGTATCCGAGGGTTGCTCCCAGAACATCCTTGCTCACCTCGCGTGCGAGCCGTCGCTTCACGAATAAGTCGACGGTGCCTGCCAAGAAAGCGGCAATGAATAGGGCTTCCCCGAGGCTACGAACCAGACGGTCCGGACACAACATCCCAGTGACGCCCAAGACAAGGCTACTCACAACGACCGCGATGAAGGTTGCGCTGTCTCTCAATTTTTGACCGAAGGCAGGTATGCTGGCACAGATCTCATCTTCGAGGCAAGTTCTTCAAACAGTGCGCTTTTCTGTCCACGGCGGAGTCGGCGTCAGGGTTCTGGCCGGCTACTTCGCGCTGTCGCTTTTCGAAGGGGCGCTCGTCGTTCTTGACCGTCGCGACGAAAGGCTTGATGCGCTAGCCAGCCGTTAACGCTGGCGTGATTCAGGAGGAATAATGCGCGCAATCGTTTTCGATCAACCCGGCGATGAATCCGTTCTTCACCTCGGCGATGTCGCCCCGCCTCCGCTCGGCGCGGATGAACTGCGAATTCGTGCGCACGCCGCCGGCGTGAATCGTGCCGATCTGCTGCAGCGCCAGGGCCACTATCCGCCGCCTCCCGGCGCCTCACCAATCCTCGGCCTGGAATGCGCCGGCGAGGTGATCGAGATCGGTTCGAACGTCGCAGGCTGGTCGTTTCGTGATCGCGCGATGGCTCTGCTTGCCGGCGGCGGGTACGCCGAGGAGGCGGTCGTGCATTACGGATCGGCGATGCATGTGCCGGATCTGTTGAGCGACGATGAAGCGGGCGCCTTCCCCGAAGTTTTTCTCACCGCCTGGCTCAACGTCTTCGAGCTCGCGCGTGCCCGTGCGGGCGAGACGCTGCTCGTTCATGGCGGAGGAAGCGGCGTCGGTACAGCGGCGACAACGCTGGCCAAACTCGCAGGGCTGCGCGTGATCGTGACCGCCGGCTCGCGCGAAAAGTGCGAGCGATGTCTCGCTCACGGCGCGGACGAAGCCATCAACTACAACGAAGAGGATTTCGTCGAGCGGGCGCGCGGCGCGAATGTGATTCTCGACCACATCGGCGCTCGTTATCTCGCTCGCGATCTCGAATGCCTCGCCGTCGGTGGCCGAGTCGTCGTCATCGGATCGATGGGCGGGCCGGGCAGCATCGAGCTGAACGTCGGATCGCTGCTCGGCAAACGCCAGCAGATCATCGGATCAACGTTGCGTGCGCGGCCGAACGAGGAGAAGGCAGCAATCATTGCGTCATTCGTCGCCCGCTTCGGCGACGACCTGCGTGCAGGCCGGATCCGCCCAGTGATCGATCGCGTCTTTCCGATCGCTGAGGCCGCAGCGGCGCACCGCGCGATGAAGGAAGATCACTTCGGGAAGATCGTGCTGAAGTCAACATGAGCCGCGCCAGGCTATCCGCGACGTACCGCACAAGAATTCCGAACGAGGTGTGCGAATCCGCGCGGGCGATGGTGTTCCAGCGAATCGGGTCCATGGGTACTGCCACAGCACCAGAGAAGAAAGCGTCGCGGACTCAGCCGCCCCGAAGTTTTTCCTCGTCATCCGCAGTCTCGCTGCCTTTGTATGTTGCGAGGCACGCGCCGCAGAGCATGTCCGCGTTGTTCTCGCCGGGAGCGGGGACGAAGCCGTCGCGTGCGACGACTTCGAGGTAGCAAGCCGTGTACTCCTCCGGCAACTCGCCGCCAACGGTCGCCGTCCGGCCGCAGTCGCGGCAGGTCAGCCGCGTCTGTCCCTCCATCGTTACTTTTCTCCCGCCGCAGGGAAGACTGGTGTGATGTCGACCGGGATGTCTTTCAAGGTGGCGTTGACCGCGGTCATCTCCGGCGTTTCTTTGCCGTATTTGTCGAGCAGCGTTTTCGCACGCGCATAGTCGCCGGTGGCTTCGATCGTCAGCAACTCCGTGGCGAGGTCGCGAACTGCGTCGCGCGACTTCGCGAAATCGACCGTGAATCGTCCGCCGGCGATTGGCGTGACGGCGCCGTGCTCGCGCAGCCAGTTCCACTGGATGGCCGTTCCCCGTCCGTGCGCTTCGCCGACGCCGAAACGCGTCGAGCGGAACATGAGTCCCGCGTACGTGGCCAGCAACTGGCGATCGTTGAACGTGGTGACCAGGCCGTGTTGCTGCGCGTAGAGAAGATTCCAGACGCCGAGCACGTCCGCTTTGCACTCTTCGACGGTGGAGAAGAGCTCTTTCAGCGGGATGCGTACCTCGACCTTCTTGCCGTCGGGCTGCGTGAGGAAACCGGGCCCGAGGCCGTGGGAAAGCTCGTGGAAGAGGACGTGATTGAAGAAGGCGTCAAACGAGACGAGATTCTGCAGCGACGGATCGAGCACGCGTGCTGAGATCGGCTTTCCACTCTGACGGAACTTCGCGTCCATCACGTTCTTGAGCAGGACTTTCTTCGAGCCCTTCTTCTCGCGCACCACTTCGTCGTTCGGAAGATTGAACGCTGCCGTCTGCACGCCGCGCCGCGCGTCACCCGCTGTGTAAAGCTCCTGCACGACTTTGATCGGCGACTCGCTCCCTCGGTTGGGATTCTTGTATTGCTCCGGCTCCGGCAGATTTTTCTCCATGTCCGGCAACGCCTTCGCGTAGGCGGCGAGCTTCGCGCTTTCCGGTTTGTCGACGACGGTGACGAACGATTCGTACGAAGCCTTGTAGTTGAAGAGATTGTCTTCGTAGACCTCGTACGGACCGATGACGACCTCAATGTTTCCGGTCAGATCCATCCAGGCCATATCGCTTTCGCGGTAGTTGTCGGACTTGAATGCGTCCGCGCGCAGCACAAGAAAGCGCTTCAGCGCACCATCGTTCGAAATGTTGGCGGCCTCGCGCAGATGTGTGGCGGCCTGGTCGAGCGCGTCTTTGTAATACGTCCCGTACGGAATGCCCACCAGGTTCGGGCCATCGCGGCGGACGACCGTGAAGAGCCCTTCCAACTGATCTTTCTTGTCGGGATGCGCTGCCACATACTTCTCGAGCTCTTCCTTCGTCAGGTCCGCCGGATAGAACGCGGCGCCGGCCGGCTTCTTCGTCGTCCCGATGAATGGCTCGTCGCCTTTCAGCCGGTCCCACGGTCCTTTGTTGGCGATGAAGTAGTCGAGTCCCGCGCGATCGAGTGCCGAGTTGCCGGCCTGTTTGGTGAGCTGATCGAGCAGTGCTGGATTCTGTTCCGACACCTGACGCCAATAGATCTCGTCGATCTGCTTCGACGCCTCGATGAGTTTGGCCACGACCTGGCGCTCGTTGTCATCGAGAAGCGAGCGGTCGTAATCGATCACCGTGCGCGGCAGTTGCGCCAGACGTTGCGGCGTGTCGGCGGCGATGCTCGAGGTGGCCGCGGCCGGGGTTGGAGCAGCGGTTTCTGTGGCTTCTGGTTTCTGCTGGCAGGCCGCGGCCATGGACACAATGGCGGCAATGAGGAGGATCAGTCGTTTCATCGCGTTCTCCTTCGAGTGTGCAGGATTGTATGTGAGCCGAGCGCTCTGCTATCGTCGGGCCACGTTTTTCGAGGTTCTCTTTGATCATCGAGTGCACGAGCTGTCAGGCGCGGTACCAGTACGACGAGGACCGCTTCGAGCGGAAACCGGCGAAGAAGATCAAGTGCGCGAAGTGCGGAACCATCTTCGACATCCATAATCCCGCGTTCGCGCCGAAGCCGGCGTCGAACGTCGGTGAATCAACTGCCATGCGCCGCGAGGAGACCCGCACCCGCGCCCAGGAAATGCCGTCGATGCAGGAGACGACGGCGGAGGCACCGATACCTGAGCGCGACACCGGCCCGAAGCCGATTGTCACGGAACTCCCGTCCGGCCGGCGCATCTCCCTCGCCATCCTCGCCGGCCCCGACGCGGGAACGATGTACCGCATCGAAAAGCCGCGCATCACCATCGGCCGCTCCGGCGCCGACCTGACGATCAACGACACCGAGGCCTCGCGTCAGCACGCCGCGATCGAAGTGCGGGAAGACGGCATCACCGTCGAAGATCTCAAGTCGACAAACGGCACGACGGTCGACGGCCAGAAACTTACAGAGCCCGCCCAGCTTCAGGACAAGTCGGAGTTCCAGATCGGAACTACGACGCTGATGCTGATCGTGACGGACGAAGGGTAGGTCTTTCGGCGGGATCGACTCCTTACGCCGCGCCCTTTTTTCGAAGCTCCTCACGAACGACGCGTCGAATCGTCTTCTCGATCGGCTCAGCGCGCGTTCCGATGTACTCACGGAGCGCTTTGTTGATCAACGTCTGGTAATTTCCGCCACCAGCGGCATTGACCTGATTGCGAAACCAGTCGATGACATCTTCATCGAGGCGGATCGTAATTCGAGTCTTTCCAGGGTCCGGTTGAACGACTGCTCCCCGAACACCTTTTGAAAAATCGTACTCTTTTCGCATCTCAGTCCCCAAACTCATTCGTCTCGCGCCGGCTTGCTTTGCGCGCAGAAATCAAACGGATGTTCGAACCGCGCCATGTGTAGACGACTACCAAACGGCGCGCGAACCCGTCGCGGCCGATGGTCACGAATCGTTCTTCATCGCCAGAATCCTCGTCCGAAATCGTGATGGCTGAATCATCTTCGAAGACTGCCACGGCATCAGCGAAGTGAACGCGGTGCTTCCGGTAATTTGTCCTCGCTTTGACTTCATCCCATTCAAAGGCCAAGTGAGGCTAGGATATGCACAAACGTATGCACATTCAAGCTTTGGCGCGATCAGTCAATTACTGAGGCATCCAACGACGGCATCGTGCAGCGCCTGAACGCTCGCGTTCGCAGCCTCAACGCTAGCGTCGCGCCCATGCTTGCGAATCGCCTCGCTCGTCATCGGCCCGATCGAAACCAGCAATGCGCCGTCGAGTGACTGGCCGCCAATCGCAGCGAAGAAATTGTCGACTGTCGATGCGCTCGTGAAGGTGACGGCATCGATGTCGTGCAGCTCATCCGCGTTTGCGGCGACCGGCATCGTTCGATAGGCAACCGCAAGATGCACGTTCGCGCCACGCCGACTCATCTCCTCAACGAACTCCTCCCGTCCCTCGGCAGCGCGAATCACAGCGATGCGCACACCGTTCTGATCGGCGTCGAACAGCGGGATCAGCGCGGAGGACATGAACTTCTCCGGCACGAGGTCGGGCGCGAGCCCGCGTGCGCGAAGGGCGGCCGCGGTCGTCTCGCCGACGCAGGCCACGCGCGTGCCCGCGAGCGCACGAACGTCGCGGCCTTTTGCGAAGAGACGATCGAAGAAGGCAGCGATGCCGTTCGCCGAGGTGAAGACGAGCCACTCGAAGTGTTCGTCGATGCTGCGATCGAGTGACTCGAACGACTCCGGCGGCGCGATGGTAATCGTCGGAAACTCGATCACGGTCGCGCCCGAATCCTGGAAGAGCCGTTTGAGATCCGAGGCCTGCTCGCGGGCGCGGGTGACGACGATGCGCTTGCCGAAGAGCGGTTTCGTTTCGAACCAGTTGATCGTGTCGTGCAGCTTGACGACATCGCCAACGACGATCAGCGCGGGCGTGGGGAGCTTCGCTTCGATCACCTTCGCTTCGATCGTCGCCAGCGTTCCGGCAACGGTGCGCTGTTCGGGCGTCGTCGCTTTCGAGATCACGGCGATCGGACGATCCGGCGTCACACCATGCTCGATCAGTTTGGAAACGATGGTGCCGAGGTTGCCGAAACCCATCATGAAAACGATGGTGCCATCGAGTTGCGCGAGCGCATCCCACTTGATGCCGGTCGAGCTTTCGGATTCGTGACCGGTGACGAGCGTGAGGGACGTTGCAAACGAACGATGCGTCACTGGAATGCCGGCGTACGCGGGTCCGGCGATCGACGACGAAATGCCCGGCACGATCTCGAATGCCACACCGGCAGCAACCAACTCCTCGGCCTCTTCGCCGCCGCGTCCGAAGACAAAGGGATCGCCGCCCTTGAGCCGGACGACTTTCTTTCCCTTCTTCGCTTCATCGATGAGGAGCTGATTGATCTGATCCTGCGGCAACGTATGCGCCGATGCGCGCTTACCGACGTACACAACCTCGGCGTTTGCCGAAACGCGGTTTGCAATCTCCTGCGAGACAAGCGCATCGATGGCGATGAAGCCGGCGGAGGCGATCAGCTCCGCGGCGCGAAGAGTGAGGAGCGCGGGATCGCCGGGACCAGCGCCGACGAGAAAGACTTTGCCGGTCATGGGCGCGACTCCATCACGTTCAACTCTTTCTTTACTCTCCGCCTGAAACCTCCCATCGAGCGCCTTCTCCCCCCGCGCTTTTTGCGGGGGGAGAAGGTGGCGAAGCCGGATGAGGGGGGATTCGAGTGGGCCGAGCACGAGCAATCAAGCACGGAATTGAGGCTTGGCGATGGTGCAACAGCCCCCTCATCCGGCCATCGGCCACCTTCTCCCCCGCTGAAAAGCGCGGGGGCGAAGGCGCTCGATGTCAGGGTGAGTTGAACTCTCTCGGTAGGCACATGCGCTGGCTTTTTCGCGATCATTTCAGTGCTCCCACCAGCTCCATTGCTCCTTCGTTGACCAGCGCGCGGTAGACGTCGTCGATTACTGTGCCGGGATCGTTGCCGCTTCGCGTTACGCGGATGGCGCGGTCGCCTTCGAGCTCGCCGAAGAAGGCGCGGATCGTAATCGAGTTGCCTTCCTGTGTTGCGTGGACGGCGCAGGCGGAGTAGCAATCGAGTGCGGTGCCGAACTTTTGCAGAACGCCGCGCTCGCAGTGGGCCGCAACGGCGGTTGCTGCGTGATCGATCGACGACGCGATCGAGCGGGCGCCGCCCTCGCGCATTGTCTCGATGGCGATGATTCCCTGGCCGCAGGCGGGGAGCATCTCGTCGATGGAAAAGTACGACGTGATCTCGCTGGCGCGCCCGAGTCTGGTGAGGCCCGCGCTGGCGAGGATGGCGCCGTCGTAGAGGCCGGCGCGCAGTTTATTGATGCGCGTGTCGACGTTGCCGCGAATGTCTTCGATGCGCAGGCGCGGATAGAGCGTGCGAATTTGCGAGCGCCGGCGCGGTGCGCTGGTTCCGATCACTGCGCCGTCCGGCAATGAAGCGATCGTGCTTCCTTCGATGTTCACCCACGCATCGCGCGGATCGGCGCGTTCGAGAAATCCGGCCAGGAGGAACTCGTCGGGAATGATCGAGGGAACATCTTTCAGACTGTGAACGGCCACGTCGATCGCGCCGCGGAGGAGCGCTTCTTCGAGCTCCTTCACCCACAATCCCTTGCCGCCGATGGCCGCGAGCGGCACGTCCTGCCGTTTGTCGGCGGTCGTTTTGAAGATGACGATCTCCGTGCGGTAGCCCTGTTCCGACAGTTTGTTTGCGACCTCGTTCGCCTGCCAGAGGGCGAGCTGGCTGCCGCGGGTGCCGATGCGAACAAGGCGCGTCATTGATCACTCATCGCAGTCCAAAAATCTTGCGGATCGTCTTCCGCAACGTCTCGCGCTCGGCCGGCTCTTCGGCTTCTTTGAGCTGCAGGATCGGGTAGTGAAGGATCTTGTTCACCATCTGCGTCGATAGCTGTTCGATGGCGGCGCGCTGTTCGGGACTCATCGGACCGATTTTGCGGAGACACTTCTCCAGCTCGCCCGCGCGGATGTCCTCGAGCCGGTGCTGGAGCTCCACGATCGTTGGTACGGCATCCTGTGCCACGAGGCGGCGGCGGAACGCGTCGACTTCGCGATCGACGATCTGTTCGGCCTCGCCGGCCTTCTGCATGCGGATCTCGCGGTTGGCGTCGGCGACGTGTTGCAGGTCGTCAATGTTGTAGAGATACGCCCCGTCGATCGAAGCGATGGCGGGCTCGATGTTGCGGGGCACGCAGAGATCGACGAGGAAGAGATTGCGTCGTCTGCGCGCGGCCAGCGCCCGCTCAACGGCGCTGCACTCGATGACGAAATGCGGCGCGGCGGTCGAGGCGATGACGATGTCGCATGTCGCCAGATACGGTTCGATGCCGTCGAACTTCACCGCCTGGCCGTGAAACCGCTCCGCAAGCTCGACGGCGCGATCGTGCGAACGGTTGGCGACGAAGATCTGTTCGAGGCCGAACGACGAGAGATGCTCCGCCGTCAGCTCGCCAATGTCGCCCGCGCCGACGAGCAGGACCTGCAAACCTTTCAGGTCGCCGAAGATTTTCTTCGCCAGTTCGACCGCGGCGTACGGCACGGAGACGGCGAGCTCGCCGATGCCGGTGTCCGTGCGCACTCGCTTGGCCACGCGCATCGTCTGATCGAAAACCTGCGAGAGGATTGAATCGAGCGAGCCGCACTCGCGGCTGGCCATGAACGCGGCGCGCACTTGACCGGCGATCTGCGGCTCGCCGACGATCATCGAATCGAGTCCGGAGGCCACGCGGAAAAGATGCTTGAGCACGTCTCCATGCCGGAGGATGTAGATGTGCTTTTCGAGCTCCGCGCGATCGGTTCCTGCGCGTTGGGTCAGCCAATCGACGATCGGCTCGATGACGTCTTCGCCGGTCGCGGAGACGATCGCTTCGACGCGATTGCAAGTCGAAAGAACGGCCACGCCGTCAATGCCGCCAACCGCGCGCAACGCTTCGAGCGCCGGCTTCATCTGCGACGACGCCACGCTGAGCCGCTCCCGCACGTCAACCGCAGCGGTGCGATGGTTCACGCCGACGGCGATCAGCGGCATGGAGCCTCCGCGTAGGGTGAGCGTAGGACGTCGGGGGTCGGGAGTCGGAGATCAAAGAAGCTCGTACTCCGACACCCGACACCCGACATCCGGCCCACCGTTGCAACCATGGCCGCGCTATCCCGTGTAGTTCGAGCGTTGAACGTCGGGAATCGGAGCACGGCTTCTCTCCGACACCCGACACCCGACACCCGACACCCGGCGTCACACATGATGAATCCCCAGAATCGCCACGACGATCGCTACGAACGCGCAGGCGCCGATCACCGCGGTGCGGCGCGTGCGATACGTGTCGTTCACATACGCCTGCAGCACGACCGCGAACAACATCCAGGCCGCCACGGCGGCAATCTGCTTGACGCGAACGTCCATCAGCTCGGCCGATGTCTTGTACGACCAGAGAATCCCCGCGAGGATGCCGAGGGTGTAGACGCTGAAGCCGATGGCGAGGGCGCGATAGCTGACGGTCTTGCAAACGCTGAGGCTCGGAATCCAATCCCAGAGTGCGCCGCGCTGCTTCGATTTCAATGCGCGGTCCTGCGCCCACGCAAGCGCGCCGAATGCTAGTCCGATCAGCAAACCGGCCACGCCGACCGTCGTCAAAAGGATGTGCGTGGTGAAGAGCCGTGACATCCCCGACTCGCTCTTCACGAACGGCTCGTGCACGACCGCGGAAACCGTCAGCAGCATGAGCACGAGCGGATAGACGAAGAACGCCGCGGCATGGACGCGATAGCGAATGAAAAGTGCCAGCTCGATTGCAAACAACACCCACGCCATGAATCCCGCCGCCTCGGGTAAGTTGGTCAGCGGCGGATGGTGCGTCCTCACGCAGATCGTGCTGATCCAAATCGTGTGCGCGACGAAGCCCGCGATCATGATGCCGAGGGCGATGTGTTGCGGGCGCTTTTCGCGGGTGAAGAGGGTGGCCAGCGCCATCACGGTGCCCGCGGCGTAAAGCGCAAGTGCGGCGTAGAGAGTGAAGTTCGGGCTCATGTCAGCTCGGCGTCAGCTTCTTGCAATAGACGACCTTATCGTTCGCGAGACGATAGAAATCCTTGATCCGCGAGATCTCTTCGTAACCGCTGCGCTCGTAGAACCGGATCGTCGGCGCGTAGCTTTCCTTCGACGACGTTTCGATCAGGAGCATGCGCCCGCGCTGGCGCCGGACCTCATTCTCGACGAAACGCAGCAGGAGTTGCCCGATTCCCTGGCCCTGCTGCTTCGGATCGACGGCAATCCAGTAGAGGTCGAAAACGCCGTCCGTGTGCGGCGTCGGACCATAGCAGACGTAGCCCTGCGCCATGCGCCGCGGTCCGGTCGCCGGCTCATCGAGGACGTAAACGAGGTATTCGGCCTGATTCGGATCGTCGTTGGCTTTGTCGACGAGCTCCATGGCATCGCGGACCTCGACGTCGGTGAAGCGCGCCGTCGCGACCAGGATCTCCAGGATGCGGCCGCGGTCGCGCAACTCGGCAGGACGGATTTTCATGAGCGCCGGCGTGCGGCGGTCGTCATGATAAGCGCGTTCCAGTTGGTCCCGGCGATTCACGGCAGGTCTCGTTCCTCGCTGGAGACATTACGAAAACGGAGCGAAACGAAACACCGGCGCGATCACGACGCAATGTAGCGGCGGTCACAAGGCGGCGGTACGGGGTGCGGGGCGTGGGGTGTGGCGAGTAGTGAAGTTTTGTCGTGTGTGACGTCGTTGGTTTCGGAGGCGGCGGTCGGCGGTTGTGGTCAGGAAGGAGAATGCTTCTACTCCTACCCGCCACTCCCCACTCCCCACCCCCCAACAACCGGCTGCAACCTCACCGCCGCGTACGTTTCGAAGAGGTGCAGCAGATCGCGCGGAACCCACGCCGTGATCACCATGGCCCGGTCGGTAACGCGCTGCTCATACACCTCGGCGACATCATGCAGCCTGGCGATGACTCGCGCATCATTGTGAGGGATCTCGAGCTGGATGACTTCCCCATTTTCGAGCTCGCGCTCCCGAATGATGTCGATGAGCCGCTCGATGTTGCGGCCGGTCAGCGCGGAGATGCTGGCGGCATTCTTCCGCCGCAATTCGAACATGTCGGTGCGATCGGCTTTGTTGTAGACCTCGATCACGCGATCCATTTTCACGCCAAGCTCGCGCAGCACTTCTTCGCCCACCGCGCGCTGATCCTCGAACTGCGGATGGCTGGAGTCGATCACGTGTAGCACCAGATCGGCGGCGACTGCTTCCTCCATCGTCGAGCGGAACGAGGCGACGAGATGATGCGGCAGTTTGCGGATGAAACCGACGGTGTCGATGACCACGGTCTCGCGCGGCATGGCGAACGCCGCTTTCGCCGACTTGGCGTCGAGCGTCGCAAACAGTTTGTCAGCGGCATCGGCCGAGCCGCTCGTAAGCCGGTTGAAGAGCGTCGATTTCCCCGCGTTCGTGTAGCCGACGAGCGCGACGGAGAAGACGGCGTGGCGCGACTTGCGCTGCGTCTCGCGCGTCCGCTCGATTTTCTCCAGCTCTTCCTTCAGCCGGGCGATGCGGTTGCGAATGATGCGTCGATCGAGCTCGAGCTGCGTTTCGCCGACCCCTCGGGTTCCGATGCCGCCGGCCTGCCGCTCCAGATGCGTCCACGCCCGCGTCAGCCGCGGCAGCATGTATTCGAGCTGCGCCAGTTCCACCTGCGTGCGCGCTTCACGGCTGCGCGCGCGGCCGGCGAAGATGTCGAGAATCAGTCCACTCCGGTCGATGACCTTGACCTCGGTGATTTTCTCGAGGTTGCGCGCCTGCGCGGGCGAGAGATCGTCGTCGAACACGATCAGCTTCGCGCCGCTGGCCTTCACGAGCGTCTTGATCTGCTCGGCCTTGCCGCTGCCGACGTACGTGGCCGGATCGGGCCGCGGCCGCTTCGCGAAAACGCGATCGACAACCGTGCCGCCGGCTGTCTCGATCAGTTTTTCCAGCTCGGCGAGATGCTCTTCTGCGACGCTGCGGGTCAGGTCAGGAAGGATCAGAGCGACTGCGATGACGTTTTCGGGCACGTTGCGTTGAGGAGGGAATGATACAGGAGTTGTTCGTGGTGCGCCTTTCTGTCATTCCGAGCGGGCGGGGCAGCGGGGGGCGAGGAATCCCCATCGTACGGAGCGATTCTCGTGTTTCCGCAGGGGATTTCTCATCGCGCTCCACCGCTCCACCCGCCCTCCCGCACCCGCGGTTCCGCCGATTCGAAATGACAGTCGCGTGCAAATGAAAAGGGCGCCCTTTCTGTCATTCCGAGCGGGCGGGGCGGCGGGGGGCGAGGAATCCCCATCGTACGGAGCGATTCTCGTGTTCCCGCAGGGGATTTCTCATCGCGCTCCACCGCTCCACCC
>DATAMS010000106.1:0-14541 GCA_036260495.1 Thermoanaerobaculia bacterium | reverse complement strand
CAGCTCGGGCGTGGCGTTCGGAGTGGCGTCGCGCAATAGCTCGACCTGCTCGCGCGCCGAGATCGCCAGGTTCTGCTTGGTGCCCTTGGCCTGGTAGTACGACCACGCGTCGACGCCGTTGGCCTGGGCCTGCGCCATGGCCTGGACGATGTTGCCGTCCTTGACGTTGCAGACCGCCATGAAGGTCGCGGCGATGGCGACGAGCAGCGCAATGATCGAGTTGAGCCGCGATTCGGAGCCGTGCTCGACGGCCTCGCTGATGGTTTCGTCGATGTCGGACATGCGCGGATTGTAAGGCTCTTGAACCGCAGCCACATCGCTGCGATCGGGTATGAGCGTCCGAGGCAGTAGCTCGGCGTTCCGAAGTACGATGCGCGCCGTGACCGCTCTTCACGTCGATCTCGCCGTTCCCGCGCAACTTCTCGTCCTCATCGGCGGCGGCGAATTTTCTTTCGGCGAGACGCGCGAGATCGATGAGTTTCTTTTGCGCAGCATGCCGGCGGACCGGCGAACGGTCGCGTTCATCCCGGCTGCCTCGGGTTCCGCGGAGTACGCCACGCACCTCGGAAAGTACTTGCACGAAATCGATCCGACGGTCGAGACCGTGAATGTTCCGATTTACCGCGGTCGCGACAGCCGCCGTCAGAAGAATCTGAACACGCTTCTGGCAGCCGGCATGATCTACCTCGGCGGCGGCGTGACCAACAATCTGCTTGCAGTGCTGCGCGAATCGGCCGCCGACCTCACGATGCGCGAGGCGGCATCGCAAGGCACCGTGATCGCCGCAATCGGTGCGGCCGCGTCGTGTTTTGGTATCGCCGCGCGCGACATGCACGGCATCGCCGCGTCGCTTCCGGCTCTTGGCTGGATCGCGAACACCGTCGTCGATACGGCCTTCGAGCCGGAGAACGACACGAGTTTGCGCCGTCTGATGTCCGTCCCCGAAACGCAGCTCGGAATCGGCATACCCGCTGGTACCGCACTCGCGATTCGCAGCAGCGGCGAGACAGAGATCATCGGCTCGGGAAACATCGCAGCGTTTCGGAAGAGTCAGGCCCGCTAGTTGCAGAAATGCGCGTGCTGCGAAGCCCGGAGCAGTCGATGCAACCAGAAGACGAAAACGAAGAAGTTCTAACCGTGGAGGAGTTGACGCGCCTCTTCGGCGTGTTGTCGCACGACCTCAAATCGCCGATCTTTTCGGTCGATGGCTTCAGCGATCTGCTGCTCGCCGATTATGCGGACAAACTCGATGAAGAAGGACAGGACTTTCTCCGCCGCATCCGCTCCAGCGCGCAGCAGATGAAGAAAGTGCTCGACGAGATGTCGCACATCGTCAAGCTGCTGTCGCGTCCCAATGCGCGGCGCCCCACGCCCCTGCGCGAGATCATCGAAGAGGTCATCCTCAAGTGCAATTACCAGATCGAAGAAGGGGGAGCAAAGATCGATCTGCCGGACGATCTGCCGACGGTCACCGTCGATCCCGAGAAGATGCGCGAAGCGATCAGCGCCATCGTTGCGAACGCGCTTTTTTACAACGACCGGCCGAAAGGCGAGCGCACGATTGCCATCGACTGCAACGTCGATCCTGACGGCTATCGGATCTGCATCAAAGACAACGGCATCGGCATCGATCCGCGGTACACGTCACAGATCTTCGACCTCGGCCTGAAACTCGACAAGTCGCGCGGCGGCGGACCGGGCTACGGCCTCTATCTCGCCAAGCGCATCATCGAAGGCCAGGGCGGAACGATCAGCGTCGACGCGCAGCTCGATCAAGGCAGCAGTTTCTGTTTCACCATCCCGCCCGCTTGAACCGGCGGTTTGTTACCGGTTCGCAGGAGTCAGAGCCGCCGCCGTCTCCATGATGGCCGGCTTCGGCCCGTCGATCACATCCTCGGGAAGTGGGTTCTCGCCCGGCAGAGCGATGAGGCGGATGAGCACAGAGCGGTCTTCCGCGATGTCGACGCCGAGGAAGCGGGCGGCGGCCTGGGAGAGATCGATGACGAACTTGTTCACGTACGGCCCGCGGTCATTCACACGCAGGCGAAGCTTCTTGCCGGTCGCGCGCGCCGTCACCTCGACCCACGATCCCAGCGGCAGCGTCAGGTGCGCGGCCGACATCTTCTTGTTGTGATAGTGCTCGCCGTTCGCGGTGAGCGTGCCGTCGAGCGAGGTCGAGTAGTAACTGGCCAGACCATTCAGGCGGTGCTTCATCTCCACGGCGGCGTACTTCAGGATGCGGAGCTTGATCGGATCGGAATCTGGTTGTGCGACGGCCGTAGGAGCGGGCGAGTCGAAGCGGGAGGAATGCATCGCTTCGTCGAGCCTGAAACTCGGCTCGCAGAGATAACGCTGCGCATGCACCGGCTGCGTCAGCGCGAGTGCGCCGGCCACGGCAAACAACCAGATCGTCAGCTTCGGTTTCATAGCGAATACGGTACTGCCTGTCATTTTATCTACCTTTCAATGGGCGAGCCAATCCATGCCAGGACGAAGTCGCTATTGCAGCGCTAACTTCAATTGGATGAATTATTTCGGTTGCGCTCGTTGTGGCTTCTCGATTGCAAATAATTGAAGCCAGGATTCCGTTTCGAGAGGGGACGGAAAAGGGGACTACCTACGATGAGCGAGCCCAACACAAGCAGACCCTTCCGTGAAAGATTCCTCGACGGCTTCGACCGCACCCAACTCAACGAAGAAGTATCGAAGGTCAAGCCACGCAAACTCAGTGGGTTGCGGAAGAAATACGCTGGCTGGGCGCTGGGCGCTTCCCTTGCCCTCGGAGGTTTCGGAATCCCCCTGAAGATGGGAAACATGCTGCAATCCGCCGACGCCAATGCGCATCGGCGAACCATCACCGGCCTCAACGAGAAGCCCCTGACGGATCCGAGCTCGCCGCCGCAAACCTCCGCGCAGATCGAGGGCGATCTGGCCACGGCGAAACAAATCGCGGATCAGGTCACGTCCGGCATCGCCGGCGGCGTAACCGGAGCCGTGCAGGATGTGGCGACAACGGTTGCGTCGGCGCCGGCAAAAGTCGCCGATGCACCCAGTCAGATTGTGGCTGCCGCCGATCAAGTCAGAGAGCAGTTCTTCCAGAAGCAGGTTCCCTTCGGCGGCATCATCTACAGTGAGGCGAAGAAGAATGACCTGCCGCCTGAGTTGGTCGCGGCGGTCGTGCACACGGAGTCGAAGTTTGTGCCGACGGCGCGATCGCAACGCGGCGCGGTTGGGCTGATGCAGCTCGTGCCGAAAACCGGACGCTGGCTGGGAGCGAACAATCTCTCCGACCCCGCGCAGAACATCCAGGCCGGAGCTAAGTACCTCCGCTATCTTACCGATCGTTTCGGCGGCGACCAGCAGAAAGCGATCGCCGCATACAACGCCGGCGAAGGAAACGTCCGCCGCTTCAACGGCACGCCTCCGTTCAAAGAGACGCGCAATTACGTCGAGCGCGTGAACCACTTCCGGCAGGATCTCGGCTCGCGTGTCGACGACCAGACCGTTGCGACAGGCGCCGCACAATAGGCCGCAAGAACTCGGGCGCATACAATACGGCCATGTCCGGGCCTCGTTTGATCGTCGGCATCATCGTGATGGGAATTGCGGTGCCGCTGACGATTTTCTTTCTGCTCGGGCTCCACACGTTCGGCGAGTTTTTCAGCGTCGCCGCGACGACGTTCCTGGCCTGGGGAACCGCCGACTTCCTATCCACGATCCTGGAAAAACCGCGGCTTGAAAACCGGTCGCCCGGCCTGGCGATCCGTGAAGATCTCGACCGTCGTCGCGCGGACGAGTAGATCGAACGCTCAGCCTTGCGGAAGTTGAAGCTTCGCGCGCAGACCGCCCGACGGTGATGCTTGCAGACTGATCGAGCCTCCGTAAACCTCAGCCAGATCGCGGACGATCGCCAGTCCGAAGCCCGTGCCCGGCTCGGATTCGTCGGCGCGCACGCCGCGCTGCAACACTTCGTCGCGCATCGAAGCAGCAAGCCCGGGTCCGTCATCATCGATCGTGATCGCGATCTGCTTTTCGATCTGCTCTGATGACACGACGACGCGCGTTCGAGCAAAGCGGCAGGCGTTGTCGAGCAGGTTGCCGAGCATCTCGTCGAGGTCTTCACGCCGCACGCGAACGGTGTGATCGGGCGGCACACTCGACTCGATCACGATGCCGCGCTCGGCGTGCAGCCGGCGCAGCGTACGCGTCAGTCCATCGACCGAATCGGCGACGCCGCAGTGAACGCCGGCGCTCGTTCCCGCGGCGCCCACGCGCGCGTGCGCGAGGTGATAGTCGATTTGGCGGCGCATCCGCTCGACCTGCTGCACGATCAACGCGCCACTCTCGCCAACTGTTGCTACGCCGCGCGCCGCTTCCTGCGCGATCACGGCCAGCGGCGTCTTCAGTCCATGCGCGAGGTCGCCGGCTTTCGCCACGGCGCGCCGCACGGCTTCTTCGCGCTCGCCGAGCAACGCATTCAAATCGTTCACGAGCGGCTGCACCTCGGACGGATACGTCCCTTCGACGCGATCGCTGCGTCCCTCGCGCACGTCGATCAATCGGACCCGCAATTGTTCGATGCGCGACACGCCGCCGCGAAGGAAGAGCAGCCCGCCCAGCATCAGTGCTCCGCCGATGAGAAGCACCATGTGCGGATTGATCCGGAAGACCGCGTGCCATTTGAGCACGAGAAGAAACAGCATGTGCGAAATGGCGAGCAGTCCCCCCGTCCAGAGCAGCGAGCCGACGAGCAATCGCGACCGGAGCGAGCTCACGTCCGTTCCTCGATCCGGTAGCCGAGTCCGCGCACGGTCTCGATGAACGCCGCCCCGAGCTTTCGCCGCAGACGTGCGATGAACACCTCCACCGTGTTCGAATCGCGATTGAAACTCTGCGCGTAGATGTGCTCCGTCAGCTCCGCCTGCGACACGACGCGTCCGCGGTGATGCATCAGATACGACAGCACGCGAAACTCGTGACTGGTCAGCCGCACCGCCGCGCCTTCGACCGCGACCCGGCCCGTGCGCGGATCGAGCGTCACCGCGCCGCATCGAAGCTCAGGACTGGCGTTGCCGCTGGCGCGCCGGATCAGCGCCCGCAACCGCGCCAGCACTTCCTCCATCCGAAACGGTTTGGACATGTAGTCGTCGGCGCCGCCGTCGATTCCCTGGACCTTCTCGTGCCAGCTTCCGCGCGCAGTCAGGACGAGCACGGGTACGAACAATCCCGCTTCACGCCATCGCCGAAGAAGAGTCAGCCCGTCGATCTTCGGCAACCCGAGGTCGAGCACAACCGCGTCAATCTCCTCGGTCTCGATGAGAAAGTCCGCGCGCTCGCCGTCCGCAGCGCAATCGACGGCATACCCAGCCTCTCCAAGCGCCGCCGCCAACTGCCGCGAAAGCTGCGGTTCATCTTCAGCAACCAGAATACGCACGCCGCCATTATGCAAACGAATCTGAATCAGGGCTGAACGGTGAAGCATCTGCCGGAGTCGGTGTTACGATTTCATCGAGTGATGAGACGAGTTTCACGAAGGCCGGAAGGCGAGGACACCGTTCGAGATGCGGCCGCCCTTCAGCGGACCATCAACCGGTTGCGCGGCGTGGGGCTGATTCCCCGCGGAGTCTACCGGTTCGCAACGCACGAGGAGGCTGACGAGTGGATGATCAGGACGATCGCGGCTACTCACGCGCACCTGAGCTCGAAGACCTCCTCAAGCTCTGCAAAGCCCTGAACGCAGAAAACGTTCGGTACGTCCTCATTGGTGGCTTCGCGGACATCCTTCAGGGCTTCGTTCGTGGCACCAAGGGCATCGACCTTCTTGTCGATGCCTCTCCGGAAAATGTGCGAAGGCTCAAGCGAGCGATGGCAGTTCCTCCTGACAACGCGATCGAGCTCATCGCGGATGATGAGAAACCAAGCGGACGGTTCGTCCTAGCGACGCGACCGATGTCCAGTTTCTTCGGCTTCGGATCGCCGCTGAGCGTGAAGGCAACTGACGCTCACAACAACTCCCGCAATCTCTGATAACCACTCCTGCTCACCGGCAGTCTTGTCCCGTCGCGCAGGATCGCCACGCGGCTGTCTTTTGCGTAGAGCTCGATCTTCTCGATGCGCTCGATGTTGACGAGGTAGGCGCGGTGGATGCGCACGAAACGGGCGGGATCGAGTTGTTGGGCGAGCTCGCCGATTGGTTGTTGTTTGCGCAGTTTGGTGCCGTTCGTGGCGATCAGGATTGCGTCGTCGGCAGCTTCGGCGTAGTCGAGGCGAGCGACCGGGACGATCTGGATTGCTCCGTCTTCGCCGCGCACGACGACACGCTGTAATGGACGGGCGCGAAGTGATGCGGCCATTCCGGCAACGGCGGCTGGCGATCGATCGTGATGTCCGGCCGCGCGCTTCACGCGCTCCAGCACCTGGCGGAAGCGCTCCTGCGAAAACGGTTTGAGGAGGTAGTCGAGCGCGTGGACTTCGAACGCTCGCAGTGCATGCTCATCGTGGGCGGTAACGAAGACCACGATGGGCGAGCGGTCGAGTAGCTCGAGCACTTCGAATCCGTCGAGCTTCGGCATCTGGATGTCGAGGAGGAGCAGATCTGGATCGTGCTGCGCGACCGCTTTCACCGCCTCGAATCCGTTCGCGCACTCCGCGAAGATCTCGCAGTCGTCGTCGGCGGCGAGGTACTCGCGAAGCAGCTCGCGCGCCGGCGCTTCATCGTCCACGATCACGACGCGGATCATCGCGGCAACTCGATGACGACATGGAATCGGCCGTCGTCTTCCTTGGCCTGAAACATGGCCCGTCCTTCCGATACGGCGCTTAATCGTCCGCGGGCGTTCTCCAGTCCGACGCCTTCGCCGCGCGCATCGGCGCGGTCAGGATCGGCGGGATTGTCGATGATGATGCGCAGCATGTGGTTTTCGAGCGTGCCCACGATGTCGACCGTTCCGCCGTCGACCATCGATGCGACGCCGTGGCGCACAGCATTTTCCACGAGCGGCTGCAGAAGCAACGGCGGCACGAGGCATTTTGAGGCTGCATCGTCGACGTTGATGTGAACGGTGAGCCGGTCGCCGAAGCGCACCTTCTCGATCTCGAGGTACCGCCTGACGAGATCGATCTCCTCGGCCAGCGTGATGCGCTCCAGCGCGCCGAGGCGGAGGATCAATCGGAAAAAATCGGCGAGGCGCTGGGCCATCTCTCGCGCTTCGAGCGGACGCGAGCCGCACATCGACGCGACGGCGTTGAGACTGTTGAAAAGGAAGTGCGGATCGACCTGCGCTTTGAATGCGCGCAGCTCGGCCTCGCGCGCCAGCACGCGATACCGCAGCACTTCATCTTCGGCCTCACGCACCGATTCGATCTCGAGCAACAGATAGTGCACAGCCACAGCCGCGAGATAGAGAAGAATGGCCAGTCCGAAGAGGAGCGAGTAGTCGGGTACGAGCTTCGCTGCGACGTGCTCATTGACGACCGGCACCCACGACTTCCACGTCAAGATCCACAGCCCGCTCGCTGCCGCTGCCGATCCGGCGTGCGCAATCGCGATCGAGGTTCGCGAGGCACTTCGCAACGGCAACGCGCTGCAGAGGAATCGCGATGCCAGTGCGATGGCGCCAAGCAGCAGTGACGGTGGAAGCGCCGCAGCGATCGATGTGCTGACTGCGGCGCCGCGCGTCCAGAGAAAAAAGACGGAGCTCATCGTCGCGGCAGCGGTCACCGCACCGGCTGCGTAGATCGTGAGCATTCCGCGGGTCAATGGTTTGCGCGTTGGCATGGTCTACCTCTTCGGATGCTTCACTTCGACGCCGCCCATGATGGCGCTGCCGCGAATGATGAGGCGTGGCGCGCCGGCCGGAACGTTTTCATCGGTCTTGTCGACGACGCCGCCGAGGATGGCTCGGACGTGATTCTCGACGCGCCAACCCCGAGGAACGCGGATGTCGATGCCGCCCCAGAAGGCCAGGACATCGATCGTCGCTTCCTTCGTGATCTTCGCGCCGCCGAGGTTGATCTCACATCCGCCCATCACGGCGACGGCATCGCCGCCCGCGAAATCGCTCGACGCCACCGCCCGGCCGACGCCGCCCATCACGGCAACGGTGTGAAAGGAGTCCGCGCTCGACGCACCTCTCGCCGCGGGCGAGAGCGCTTGCCGGATCAGCGACACACCTCCGACGCTGATGAGCAACGGCCACACAGCGAGAATCGCGGACACACGGAAGTGCGGCAGGAACGGCAGCGGTGGAAGAAACAGAATTCCGATTGCGACCATCACCGCGGCCGAGACCCATTGCCGCTGCGGCAGATGCGACACGCCGAGCGCCATGAGAACGAGCGGCCACCATGGCAGAAAATCGGACGCGTGCAGACTGCCGCTGTGATCGAGCCAGCCGATCACGCCCGCGGCGAGAAAGGCCGCACCCCACACCAGCCGCGCCCACGGATTGTCGCCGCGCTTGCGAGGCCGGGAGCGGCGAGCGACATCGGACGCGAAACGCCGTTCGTCGTCATTCATGATGGCGCTCTCCTTCCACCGCGTCGCGGCGCCGGAACGATTCGATGATCGTGCGTCCGATCATGCCGGCGCCGAGGATGACGAGGAGCAACGGCCACGATGAGTTGTACGTCAGGCCGTACCAATGAAGGTTCACGGCCTGCAGCCACGCGCCCAATGCAATCACCCACAGTCCTGACCAGATCGAGCGGCGATGAGCGAGCTTCGACATCCCGACCAACACGATGAAGAGCGGCCACCACGATCCGAGGTTCCACGAAAAATCGGCAACGTGAAAACGCTGGAGAAGCAGCAGCGTTCCGCCCCCGATTAGTAGCAAGCCCCAGAAAAGGCCATCGGCATTGATGCGGCGTCTGTTCATGCTGCCTCCGCCGCGACGCTCTTGATCTCGACGCCGCCCATGATTGCCAACCCGTTGACGATCAGCCGGGGTCCGCCCGGCGCTGCTTTGGTTCGGATCTCTGCACCGCCCATGATTGGGACGGTGTTGCCAACGACTTCCCACCCGTCAGGCACTTTGATCTCGATGCCGCCCCACATCACGAACAACTCGATCGTCGCCGGTCCCTGCTCCATGTCCGCTTTCGTCAGATCGAGCTCACATCCGCCCATGAAGGCGATGATGCGTGCGCCGGTGTAACTGCGCGTGTCGATTTTGATCTTGCGGACGCCGAAGATTGCCCAGATGGTTGAGCCGGACTGGCTGGACACGGATGGCAAGCGAAAACCAAATGCGCGGGCGACGATCCCGATACCCGCGAGGATCAGCGCAACCGGCCACAAGTCGAAGATCGAAAAACGAAAGTCGACGGTGTTGGAGAGCAGGATGATCGCGCCGGCGCCGGTCAGGAACGCGCCAAGAACCCGGTGCCCGGCGTCCTGAAACTTGAGGATGCCGATGGCGATCAGCACGAGCGGCCAGTAGGCGAGGTAGCGATCGGCGTCGATGAGATCGAGGTTGTCGAGCGTCAGCAACACGCCGAGAATCGCGAAGAAGATTCCGACGATGAGCTTGAATCCGGAGATGCCCGCCAGCCCTTCCGGAGCCTGTTTCTGTGTGAGCGTCATGTTCATGATGAGTCCTTTCGTCAGCGACAGGCGCAAGATACGGAGCTTCGCGGTCTGCGTCTGCGCTGCACCGGTGAACGGCGGTTAATGGACGGCGAATGGCGCGTTCTCCGCCGGCCGGCCCGCGGTACTCTCGCTTCGATGATCTTCGTGCCCCGAATTTCGATCGTCATCCCTTCTCTGAACCAGGGACGTTTCATCGAAGAGACGATCCGTTCGATCCTCGTGCAGGAGTGGCCGGACCTCGAGCTCATCATCATTGACGGCGGCTCGACCGACGAGACGCTCGACATCATCCGCAAGTACGCGGCATCGATCGCGTTCTGGATCAGCGAGCCCGATCGCGGACAGGCGGACGCGATCAACAAAGGTCTTCGCAAAGCGAGCGGCGACATCGTCACGTGGTTCGGTGCAGATGACGTTTACTCGAATGGAATCTTCGCGGCCGTTGCAGAAGCGTGGCGGCAGAATCCGAACGCGATCTACGCGGCGCCGGTGGCTAATTTCTATGCGCGTGGCCGCGAGCAGCTCGTGCGTCCGTCCGGACTCTCGATCGAGAACGTCGTTCAGTATTGGAAGCGGCAGTCGCGCTGGCACGATCCGGGACTGTTCTGGCCGCGCAAGGTCATTGATGCCGCCGGCGATCTTGATGAGTCTCTGCACTTCGCGTTCGATTTCGATTTTCTCGTTCGTGCGCTGCAGCACGCGAACGTGGAGTACATCGATCACGTCGCCGCCGGTTTCCGGCTTCACGCGACGTCGAAGTCGATTGCGCAGACCGAAGCGATGATGGCCGAGACCGCGGCAGTAAGCCGGCGTTACTGGCCTCTCATCGAAGACCTCGATCGCGACGGCTTCGAGCGTTCCGAGTACGAAGCTCGTCTGCGGCGAGCGGCGGCAAAATTGATTCGATTCAATCGCGGAGGACTGCCGCTTCTGCGCGCGTGCTTGCGCGAACATCCGCTCGCGACGCCAATGCGTCTGGCGTGGCTGTTTCCAACGGTGCTGGCCGAGAGGCTGGGACGCCTGCGGCGCGGAAGGCACATTTAGGAATTTGCGCGGAGCAGGAACGCTGGTGGATTTTCTTCCTCCGCCATAACACGCGCGAGTGCATTTCTCACGCACTTGCCGCGACGGCCGCATCCTCAGCGTGCGGCGCGGCTCCTGGCGACGCTCTTTCCGCGCAACTGGCCGCACGCTGCGGCGATCTCGCGGCCTTTCGATCGTCGCACGGTCACGGCCACGCCATTGCGAACCAGCGTATCGGCGAAACGATCGATCGAGCCTTCCTTCGGCCGCTTCATCCAGTCGGGAAGATTCGGGTCTTCGTTGAACGGGATCGCGTTCACCTTCACGCGCAGGCCGTGAAGAAGTTTTGCCAGCGCGACCGCGTCGAGATGCGAGTCGTTGTAGCCAGCCAGTAGCACGTACTCGATGGTGATTTCGCGCCCCTTCTCGCTCGGATACCGTTTCAGCGACGCGATCAATTCGTCGAGGGGATACTTCTTCGTGATCGGCATGATCTCTTCGCGGCGGCGCCGGTCGGGCGCATTGATCGAGACCGCCAGGTTGGGCCGGCGCGGCAGGTTTGCCAGATCCTCGATGCCCGGAATGATCCCTGCCGTCGACACGGTGATCCGCTTCGGCGCGATGCTGCGGTAAAGCATGTCGAGCGTCGTCACGAGATGCTCGAAGTTCAGCAGCGGCTCGCCCATCCCCATGAAGACGACGTTCATCATCTCCATCGGCACGGCGTGTTCATGTTGAATGGTGAAGAACTGGCCGATCATTTCGGACGGCGTGAGATTGCGGCCCGCGCCAAAGAAACCTGTTACGCAGAACGTGCATCCGACCGCGCAGCCGGCTTGCGACGAGAGGCAGATGCTGGTTCGTTCACCCATCGGCATGTAGACCGCTTCGATGCGATTGCCGTCGGCGAGCTGGAAGAGGTACTTCTGACTGCCATCCGCGGCGGGCGTGGTCCGCTCGATTACCTGCGGAAACGCGATCGTGAAACGCGCAGCGAGCGCCGCACGCAAATCCTTAGGCAGGTTGGTCATCGCATCGAACGAATCGACGCCGTGAACGTGCATCCACTCCACGATCTGCTTGATGCGAAACGGCGGAGAGACGATGGCGGCAAGCGCTTCTTCGAGCTGCTTCGCCGGCAGATCGTAGAGATTCACGCGCTCACTCTTCGTCACTGCTGACCGCGAGCGGTTCTACGCGCCGTGCGCCTCGTACTTTGCGGGTGGGATCGATGCCGAGGGCGCGGAGGAGGGCCAAGTCGTTGACGTCGATGCGAAATTGCACTTCGCGATCGCTCTTGACCTGCATGACCGGCGATGCCGGCCGCGGCGTTTCTTCTTCCTCGCCGATGCGATTGAGACCGATCGTGGCATCGAGAACGACGTAGAGGTTGTAGCCCTCGTCGCGAATGCGCTGGATGTGCTCGTTCACGTCTTCGGAGCTGGAGATCGACTCGTTGATCGCGTTCCCGAGCTCGCGCAAAAGCTGTTTGATCTTGTCGTCCAAGGTTCGTTCCGGCTGCAAAGAAGTGTAGTACGCCACGGATGAAGGTCAATATTCCGAAGCGGCGACCGTGAGCGTATGCTAACGGCCATCTGCGTCCGGCGCCTCCAAACCTCCCGCGACCGACTCCCACAATTCCGACCAGTAGGCCAGGTACTTCCAGCGGCCCCACTTCGCGTAGCGCCGCAGCATCGTGCGATCGGAAACCGCGCGCCCACCGTGATAGCGCTCGCGAACGAATCTTCGAAACTCGGTATCGACGGCGATGAAATCGTGGCGCCCGTCCATCGCCAGAAGATGCGCAGCGCCGTACGGACCGATGCCCGGCAGTTCGCGATAACTGGCGAACAATTCTTCAGTGGATTGCGACGGATCGCTCATCGCATCGAGATCGATCGCGCCGCTGATCATCGCGCTGGCCAGCGAATGAATCGACTTCGCCCGATACCCGAGCCTGCACTCCTCCTGCAGCTCCTCGGCGGAAAACCGGGCGACATCCGCCGGCTCCGGAAACGCGGCTCGTCCCGACTTCGTGCGCCGACCGCATTTTTCGACGAGCAGCTCCGTCATCCGCACCGTCTGCGTCCACATCGTGTTCGTCGTGGCGATGATCTTCACGATGTCTTCGAACAGCGTCGCACCGCAAAGCAGCCGTCCAAATCCCGACGACAAAACCCACGCGTGCGATTGTGAGCCGCGTGAAAGCGCGACGAACTCGCTGGTGTCGATGCCGAGCTGAAACATGCGCGAGAGCTTGCGGTGCAGCTCGGGCAAATTCTTTTCGTTCATCGCCCCTTCGATCCGCAACTCGCCCGCGGCAAACGAGATCGCCAGATCGACCGGCTTGCCGCCAAGCACCAGCGGCCGGTGCAACGTCTGCTCCGCGCGCACCCAACGAAACGGCGCCAGCCGGAACCAGCCATGGGAGACGACCGTCGCGCCGAAGTGAAAGTTGGGAGGAGTGGGAACGGACGTGACGCTGGAAACGGACGCGGAGGAAGGAATGGAGGCGACGGCCGGGATCGAACCGGCGAATGGAGGTTTTGCAGACCTCTGCCTTACCACTTGGCTACGTCGCCCATCGGAGGAAAGTTCGCGAGTGTAGTGAACCAGGCCGGGAGCGTCAATATTCGTAGGTTGACAACCGATCTTCGCTCGGCGACCATGCCGCCCCTTCGCAGCAACGATTGGTGTGGTGTAGCTCAGTTGGTAGAGCGCCGGATTGTTAATCCGGTGGTCGGAGGTTCGAGTCCTCCCGCCACAGCCAGCGGCGACGCGTAAGATTCAGGCCGGAAGGTTCGAGTACAGGATCGAAAGATCCAGAACTGCGCCCGAGGCGAGTTTTACGACGCCTTCGCGCACGTCGAGATACTCCCAGTTCCCTGCCGCGTGCCGACGGTAGATCTCGATGCGGGGCTTCTGGTTGACGAGGACGTATTCCTGCAGGGACGGGATGCGTTGGTAGTCCCGCCACTTGCTGACGCGATCGACTGCTTCGGTCGACGGGGAGAGGACTTCAACGAGTAGCGTGGGATTCGTGATGGTCGTGCCGCTGCGGTCGGCGGGATCGAGCTCGATCGGGCCACAGACCATCGAGACGTCCGGGTAGGTGGCGCGGCCCGTGGCGAGAATGCGGACTCGCATATCCGACTGGAATCCGATGCATCCGGAAGGACGAGTGTTCTCAAGGGTAGCAGTGATCCTGAAGGCGAGGGCGCTGTGCCGCGGCGATCCACCCGCCATGGCGAAGATCTCCCCGTCATCGAATTCATGTTTCAGCTCGCTGTCGAGCTCGAGCGCGAGGTAGTCCTCATATGTGTAACGGTGGCGCGCCTGAGGCAGGGGCGAAGTCATTTCGTATTCAGGATAATCGAACGCCGGCGGGTTGTCAGTCTATTGGTCAGGCTCAAGTGAAGGGTCGCGCCCGCAAAACCCGCCCACCTCCCGATGTGACAGAATCGACGAGTCCAGATTCCCGGCGAACCCATAACATATGAGCATCAAGAGCAGCGCTCCGTCCTACCGCCGGCAAGGGTTCGAAGTGGCGCGTGATCGCAGCGGCCGCACAGAGGTTCTGGCGTGACGACTATCGAGCAAGAAGGCCGAACCGCGACACCGCGGCTCGCCTTTGCCGAACAGGTGATCTTCGCCGTCCTCGCGGCGGGCCTGCTCGTCATTCCGGCGATTTTCGGGAGCGGGTTGGATACCTTCCGGCTGCCGAAGGAGCTGGTCTTTCGTGGCGAGGCGATCGTGCTGGCGATGCTGGTCGTGTTTTGGATGACGTCGTGGCGGCGGACGTGGACGTTTGTGCGGAGGCCGGAGTTTCTGGTCACAGCGGCGGTCGTTGGATGGTGTCTGATCACGACCGCCACATCGACGAATCGTCCGCTCAGCGTCGACAGTCTGATCACGATTCTGGCGGG
>DATAMS010000035.1:0-19818 GCA_036260495.1 Thermoanaerobaculia bacterium | reverse complement strand
GGTTCCGATGGTTACGAAAGTGTTGAAGATGCTGCATCAGAGTGAGGTCATCGAATCGCAGCGCGGCGTCGGTGGCGGCTATTCGTTTCACGGCGATGCCGAGTCGGTCACGCTCGGATACCTGATCGAAGCGCTCGAAGGTCCCTGGGATCTCGTCGATTGCGAAACCACCGACGACCAGGGTCATGCCGCCTGTGCGATTCGTATCGCCTGCCCTTCGCGCCGCTTCATGTTCGGCATCAACCGCGCGGTGAAAGGGGCGTTCGAGCAGGTCACGCTCGGCGATCTCACGCGCGGCGTCATGCCGGTCGCGCAAATCGACAAGCCAATGTTGTCCATGAGAGTAGAGAGTCAGCTATGAAATGCAGGGAATCATGACCAGCACGATCGAACAGATTGCCAGCCAGGAGTACAAGTACGGTTTCGTCACCGACATCGAAGCCGATCAGGCGCCGCCCGGCCTGAATGAAGACATCATCCGGCTCATCTCGGCGAAGAAGAACGAGCCCGAGTGGATGCTCGAGTTCCGGCTCAAAGCCCTTCGTCATTGGTTCACGATGAAAGAACCAACGTGGGCGAACGTCACATACGGCCCGATCGACTACCAGGCAATCGTCTACTACTCCGCGCCGAAGCAGAAAAAGAAACTCAACTCGCTCGATGAAGTCGATCCGGAGATGCGCGCCACCTTCGCGAAGCTCGGAATCTCGCTCGATGAACAGAAGCGTCTCTCGGGCGTCGCTGTCGATGCCGTCTTCGACTCCGTTTCCGTCGCCACGACGTTCCGCGCAGAGCTGGCCAAGGTAGGCATCATCTTCTGCTCGTTCTCCGACGCCGTTCAGAATCACCCCGACCTCGTCCGCAAGTACCTCGGCTCCGTCGTTCCCTACACCGACAATTTCTTCGCCACGCTCAACGCCGCCGTCTTCACCGACGGATCGTTCTGCTACATCCCCAAAGGCGTTCGCTGTCCGATGGAGCTGTCGACCTACTTCCGCATCAACAGCGCCGGCACCGGCCAGTTCGAGCGCACGCTGATCGTTGCCGATGAAGGCGCCACGGTCAGCTATCTCGAAGGCTGCACGGCGCCGATGCGCGATGAGAATCAGTTGCACGCTGCCGTCGTCGAGCTGGTCGCCCTCGACAACGCGTCGATCAAGTACTCGACCGTGCAGAACTGGTATCCCGGCGACAAAGAAGGCAAGGGCGGCATCTACAACTTCGTCACCAAACGCGGCAAAGCCTTCAAGAACGCGAAGCTTTCGTGGACGCAGGTGGAGACCGGTTCCGCGATCACGTGGAAGTATCCGAGCTGCATTCTGCAAGGCGACAACGCGGTGGGCGAGTTCTACTCCGTCGCGCTGACCAACCACCGCCAGCAGGCTGACACCGGCACGAAGATGATTCACCTCGGCAAGAACACCCGCTCGACGATCGTGTCGAAGGGGATCTCCGCCGGTCACGGCCAGCAGACGTATCGCGGCGAAGTGAAGATCATGAAGTCGGCCGAAGGGGCGCGCAATTACTCGCAGTGCGACTCGCTCCTCCTCGGCGACAAGTGCGGCGCGCACACGTTCCCCTACATCGAAGTGCGCAACTCGACGGCGAAGATGGAGCACGAAGCTTCGACGTCGAAGATCGGCGAAGACCAGCTCTTCTACTGCCAGCAGCGCGGCATCTCCGCCGAAGACGCTGTCTCGATGATCGTCAACGGCTTCTGCCGCGAAGTGTTCAAAGAATTGCCGATGGAGTTCGCAGTGGAAGCACAGAAACTCCTCGGCGTAAGTTTGGAAGGAAGCGTTGGATAGGTGGTTGCCGGGTTGACCGGTTGTCAATAGAGACGAAGGCAACCGGGCAACGTGGCAACCCGACAACCAATCACACACATGCTCGACATCAAAAACCTGCACGCCGGAATCGACGGCAAAGAAATCCTCAAAGGCCTCACGCTGCACGTTGGCGTCGGCGAGGTACACGCAATCATGGGGCCGAACGGCTCCGGAAAATCGACGCTGGCCAATGTTCTGGCCGGGCGTCCGAAGTACGAAGTGCGCTCGGGAAGCGTGCTGTTTCAGGGAAAGGACTTGCTTGCATTGCCGACCGAAGAGCGCTCGCGCGAAGGCGTCTTTCTGGCCATGCAGTATCCGGTCGAGATCCCGGGCGTGAACAACATCTACTTCCTTAAAGCCGCGCTCAACGCCGTGCGCAAACATCGCGGCGAGGAAGAGCTGGACGCGATGGAGTTCCTGCAGCTCGCCCGCGAGAAGATGAAACTCGTCGAGCTCGATGAGGCGTTCATGAGCCGCGGCGTCAACGAAGGATTCTCCGGCGGCGAGAAAAAGCGCAACGAGATCTTCCAGATGGCCGTGCTCGATCCGAAGCTGGCCATTCTCGACGAGACCGATTCCGGCCTCGACATCGACGCCCTTCGCATTGTCGCCCAGGGCGTGAATGCGCTTCGCAGCGAGAAGCATTCGGTCCTCGTCATCACCCACTATCAGCGTCTCCTTCGTTATCTCGTCCCCGACTTTGTCCACGTCCTCGCCGACGGCAGGATCGTGAAATCGGGCGGCAAGGAGCTGGCCGAAGAGCTCGAGCAGAAGGGTTACGAGTGGATCGAAGAAGAGGTCGCGGCGGCACGATGAGCAGCGTTCTTGATCGCGAAATCCCGCTCTCCGCCATCGAGCCCGAACACATCGATGGCGAGCCGGAGCGCGTCCGCCGCATCCGCGCGCAGGCAGCCGAGCGCTTCAACATCCTCGGCTGGCCAACCACCCGGCTCGAAGAATGGAAATACACGTCGCTTGCAACACTCGCCAGCAACGACTGGAGATTCGATCGCAAGCTGCCGGACGACCGGACAGGTACGTCGCCATTCAGTGAGAGTGCAGCCGCCGAGCTGTTTTTCGTCAACGGAATGCTCTACGCGAACCGCGCCTCGCTCGCCAACGAACATCCTGGAATCCGCGTGCTCCCGATGCGCGAGGCGATGGAAAGCGAATCATTCGCGCAGCACTTCGCGCGCTATGCCGACTACGAGAAGCACGCCATGACCGCGCTGAACACCGCGCTGTGGCAGGACGGCGCCTACATCGAGATCGCGCCCGGAACCGTCGTGGAAGGCTTCATTCACGTCTTCTCGCTCTCCGCTCCCATCAAAGAACATCCGGTGATGACGCAGCAACGCAACCTGATCGTCGCCGGGCGCGGAAGCCAGATCACGGTCGTCGAGTCGTTCTACGGCGTCGGGCCGTACTTCACGAACACGGTCACGGAGATCGTGGCCGGTGAAGGTGCCGTCGTCGATCACTACAAATACGAGAACGAAGCACTTGATGCGTTCCACATCGGCACGGTGCAGATCCACCAGGAGCGCGCGTCGAATGTCACGTCGCGCACCTTCGCTATCGGCGGCGGCCTTGTGCGCAACGAGATCAACGCCGCGCTGGCCGGCGAAGGAGCCAGCCTCTCGATGGAAGGCCTCTTCGTCCTCTCTGGCCGCCAGCACGTCGACAATCACACCGTGATCGATCATGTCGCGCCGCACTGCGACAGCGTCGAGTTGTTCAAAGGCATCCTCGACGAAAACGCCCGCGGGATCTTCGACGGCCGCATCATCGTCGAGCCGGACGCCGTGAAGACGAATTCGCGGCAGACGAACAAGAACCTGCTGCTGTCGGAAACCGCTGTCATCGATTCGAAGCCGTCGCTGGAGATCCACAACGACGACGTGAAATGCAACCACGGCTCGACGATCGGCCAGCTCGACGAGGAAGCGCTGTTCTATCTCCGCTCGCGCGGCATCGGCACCGACGACGCGCGCAACCTGCTCGTGTACGCATTCGCCAGCGAGATCGTCGAGCGGATGAAAGTCGGCACCGTGCGCGATATCTGCGCGGGAACGCTGTTCGCTCGGATGCCGTCCCGCATGAAGAAAGAGGGACGGTTTAAGGACGAGGTGGTCAACTGATGAGCGCCGCTACCGAAACGCAAGCGCGTCCATCGCCGCTCGCCGCCGATTCGCTCGACGCCGATCGCATCCGCCGCGACTTCCCGATCCTGCACCGCACCGTGCGCGCGAACCGCAAGCTGGTCTATCTCGACAACGCCGCAACGACGCAGAAACCGCAGCAGGTCATCGACCGCATCGTCCGCTACTACAGCGAAGAAAACTCGAACGTGCATCGCGGCGTTCACTACCTCAGCGAAGTTGCTACGGTCGCGTACGAGAACGCGCGCACGACCGTGAAGCGCTTCATCGGCGCGCGCGACGAAAAAGAAATCGTCTTCACGCGTGGAACGACCGAGGGGATCAACCTGGTGGCGCAAACGTGGGGACGCAAGAACGTCGGTGTCGGCGACGAGGTCCTGATCACCGCGATCGAGCATCACTCCAACATCGTGCCGTGGCAGATGCTCTGCGACGAAAAAGGCGCGCATCTCCGCATCGCGCCGGTCAACGATTCCGGCGAAGTCGTCATCGACGAGTTTCAGAAGTTGCTGACGTCGCGCACCAAACTCGCCGCCTTCGGCCACGCTTCCAACGCCCTCGGCACCATCAATCCGATCCGGAAAATGATCGCCATAGCCCACGCCGCCGGCGCGGTCGTGCTCGTCGATGGCGCGCAGGGCGTTCCGCATCTTCGCGTCGATGTGCGCGAGCTCGACTGCGACTTTTACGCGTTCTCGAGCCACAAGATCTACGGTCCGACCGGCACCGGCGTGCTGTACGGCAAGGAAGCGATCCTCGATGCCATGCCTCCGTGGCAGGGCGGCGGCGACATGATCCTCTCCGTCAGTTTCGAGAAGACGACGTACAACGCGCTTCCCTACAAATTCGAAGCGGGAACGCCGAACATCGCCGGTGTCATCGGCATGGCGTCGGCGATCGACTACATGAATGCGATCGGAATCGAACGAATCGCCGCGCATGAGCAGGATCTGCTTCACTACGCGACGAAGCGTCTGCTCGAGATCGATGGACTCCGCATCATCGGCACCGCCGCGGAGAAAGCGAGCGTCATCTCCTTCGTGCTCGAGGGCGTTCATCCCCACGACATCGGAACGATTCTCGATGAGCAGGGCATCGCCATCCGCACCGGCCATCACTGCGCGCAACCGCTGATGATGCGCTTCAATGTGCCCGCCACCGGCCGCGCGTCGTTCGGGATGTACAACACACGAGACGAGGCCGATGCGCTCGTTGCCGGTCTCGAAAAAGTCATCGAGGTATTTCGCTAGAACATGTCCGATCTTCGTGAGCTCTACCAGCAGGTCATCCTCGACCACAACAAGAACCCTCGCAATTTTCACGAGCTTGCCCACGCGACGCGCGCCGTCGATGGCTACAACCCACTCTGTGGCGACCACTACAAAATCTTCGTGGAGATGGACGGCGAGACGATCAAGGACATCGGCTTCACCGGCAATGGCTGCGCGATCTCGAAAGCATCAGCATCCGTGATGAGCTCGACGCTCAAAGGAAAAACCACGCAGGAAGCGCATCAGCTTTTCGATGTCTTCCACAAGCTCGTCACCGGCGAGCCCGGCAGCCTCAGCACGGCAGAACTTGGCCGCCTCGCCGCGTTCTCAGGCGTGTCGGAGTTTCCGGCGCGCGTCAAATGCGCCTCGCTGCCCTGGCACACGCTGAACAGCGCAATCGAAGGCGACAAGGAAGTGGTATCGACGGAGTGAGTTAGTCGATTAGTGGATTAGTAGATTAGGAAACAACCTTTCTAATCCACTAATCGACTAATCCACTGCCTCACGAGACAACAACTATGAACATCCGCGAAGAAGTCACCCTATCCCGCAGCGCCGAAGCCGTCATGATTCCGAGTGGCGAAAAAGTTCTCGTCCCCGAGGGGGCGCGGGCGACGATTACGCAATCGTTGGGCGGGTCGTACACGCTCATCACCGAACGCGGCCTCATGGTCCGCATCTCCGGCAAGGAAGTCGAAGCGATCGGCAAGCCGCCGCAGGTCGTGCCCGGCGCCGATACGCCCGGGGAAGAAGTCGCGCCCGCGAAGCTCGAAGAAATGGTGTGGGATCAACTCAAGACCTGCTACGACCCCGAGATCCCCGTCAATATCGTCGACCTCGGCCTCGTCTACCTCTGCGAGCTCGAAGACGCGGACGGCGCGAAAAACGTCAAGATCAAAATGACCCTCACCGCTCCCGGCTGCGGCATGGGCCCCGTCCTCGCCTCGGACGTCAAATCAAAAGTCGAAGCACTCCCCGGCGTAAAACAAGCCGACGTCGAAGTCGTCTTCGACCCGATGTGGGACCGCAGCATGATGTCCGAAGCGGCGAAGCTTCAGTTGGGCATGTACTGAGTTGCGCTGCCTTGGCGGCAGCGCGTTGTCGGTTGTCGGTTGATTGCGTCGCTGCCGCGACGCGTTGCTGAGGAGTGCAGGCGTCTCGCCTGCGGCTGACGGGCGTCTCGCCCGGCGGTGAGTCCGGGGCGATGCGAAGAAAGGTCCCGCGTTCCGAGTTCACGCGTTACTTGCCGGGCTCATTCGAATCGGCATACTTCGCGAACGAGCCGAGATTTACGGTCCTTCCAGCAGCAGCGTCGGCGAGTCCTCTCCGAACACTTGCAAGCGCCGCTGGGTTGTCGTAGAGCCACTTTTCGGATTCTGGGATCGACGCGGGCACCGGGTGCTCACGCTTTCGCCTCGACTTCTTCTTCATTCACTGAGGTTACACCCGACGCTGAGCGACGGCCACTGCGCGGTAAACTAACCTTTCATGGCCGACGACCGCATCCTCTCCGCCGTTCCTGTCGAAGACGACGCGACGGTCGAGTTGTCGCTGCGGCCGCGGCGGTTGCGCGAGTACATCGGTCAGCAGAAGGTCAAAGCGAACCTCGACATCTCGATCGCTGCCGCGCGCAAACGGCACGAACCGCTCGATCACGTTCTGCTCTTCGGTCCGCCCGGCCTCGGCAAGACGACGCTCGCGAACATCATCGCCAACGAGATGGACGCGGCGGTCCGCTCGACGTCCGGCCCGGCGCTGGAAAAAGCGGGCGACCTCGTCGCGACGCTGACGAATCTCGAAAAGGGCGACACCCTTTTCATCGACGAGATCCACCGCCTCCCCGCGCCCGTCGAGGAAGTTCTCTACTCAGCGATGGAGGATTTCTACATCGACGTGGTCATCGGCCAGGGTCCGGCGGCACGCACGCTCAAAATGGAGTTGCCGCACTTCACGCTCATCGGCGCCACCACGCGCGCCGGTCTGCTCAGCGCGCCGCTTCGCGCCCGGTTCGGCATCGTGCACCGCCTCGATTTCTACGACGTCGAATCGCTCGAGATCATCGTTCGCCGCTCCTCCGACATCCTCGGCATCGAAGTGACGACGGACGGCTCGCACGAGATCGCCCGCCGTTCGCGCGGCACGCCAAGAATTGCCAACCGCCTCCTCCGCCGCGTGCGTGATTTCGCCGAGGTCAAGCGCGAAGGGAAGATCGACGTGGCGATTGCGCGCGAAGCGCTGGAGATGCTCGAAGTCGACGAATTCGGCCTCGACGAGATCGACCGCAAACTACTGACGACGATCATCGAGCGTTTCAGCGGCGGCCCGGTCGGCGTCGGCGCCCTCTCGTCGTCGATCGCCGAAGACCGCGGCACGATCGAAGACCTCTACGAGCCCTACCTGATCCAGATCGGCTTCCTGCAACGCACCCCCCGCGGCCGCGTCGCCAGCAAACTAGCCTACGACCACCTCGGCTACGCGATGGGCGCGACGCGGAAGCAGGCAGATTTATTTTAATTGGTCTATAAGCTGATACAGCTTATTCGCATATGCGAGCCCGAATCTTCTTCCTGATGCTTGCGGTCGCCGTTCCCGCGATCGCATTTCGCGCCCGGCCTGTTTCCGACCTTCGGTTCGAAAATCGGCTTCTCATCCTTCGCCCGGCTGCGGCCGCCAGTGACGGCTCCGACTACCTGGTGTTGTTGAATACACCGTCGCAGACCTACATCCAGATCGTCTCGCAAGGTGCTAACTACGGTCCGCCCGTTTACATTGGCGAGGGAACCGGTGTGGCAGCCCTTTGGACCGGCTCGCATTATGTTGTCGCCTGGACGACGAACGATCCCGGCGACTACAACGGCGGCGTGTTTCTGACCCCGGTTTCGCGGCGTGGAGTCGTGATTTCCGAACCGAAACTGATTATTGCCAGGCCCAATTTCGCAGTGGTCAATGCCGTCTGGAATGGACAGCGGATACTGGTCACCTCTGTCAGAAGCAGAGGGCTGATCCCCGGTGCGGATCTCGTTGGTGCATTGGCCAACTCGAATGGCTGGCCCATCGGTGAGGAGCACCCCATTGTGGATAGCAGCGGAGCCTACGCGATCGTCGGAACAAACGACGGTTTCGCCGTGGCGATGTTCGGCAATACTGAAACGCGCGTCTATCGGCTGGATGGTGACGCGAAGCCTCTGCTTGCCGGCGGAGCGCTTGCCGACGCTTGGACTGAGCCCGCCCACTTTGCATCTGAAGGATCGTTAGCGAGCGATGGAACCAACGTCGCAGCGATCTACACCAGTCCCGACGACGGAGCGACGAAGTCCGTCATCATCGGACCACGTGGAGAGATCGTGCAGGGGCCTCGATCGATTGCAGGTCCCCGAGGACAGGTCCGCGGTGCACTCTGGAACGGCACGGAGTACGTCTTCGAAGAGTCCTTTCTTTCGAGTGTGACGCAGCGGCAGGCGGTGTTGCAGCGCATCAGCCGGGCCGGCGAACCGCTGGACGTTCCGATCGCTCTTGCGACAACGTCGGTCTATTCAGACATCGACCAGTACATCATTACGTCCAGCGGCCGGGAATACCTGGCAACATCGGGGGCCTCCTTCATCCGCCTGGCAATCGGTTCAACGACCCCCACCGCCCCAGTTGAACTGACCAACCGATTGATGGATGAGCAGGGAGCGCTCTCCTTCGCGCGCGGGGGTCAAGGTTTTCTAGCTGTGTGGAGTGAGTGGGATCGAAACTTCATTACGGTCCGGGCCTCGCGTCTCGATGCTGAAGGAAGGTATCTCGACGGCGCCGGCATCGTCCTCGACACGCTACCGATAACCGCCAACACGGCCTACTTGCCATCAACTTCGGTCGATAGCAATGGAGGAAGCTGGCTGGCGGTCTGGGCGCACGACGGTTACATCTACGGGCGCCGCATCTCTCCGGATGGCGTCTTGCTCGATCCCAAACCGATTACTATTTCTCCCGGTGATTCCCCCGTGGTCCGCTGGGGCATTAACTCGTGGCTGGTCGTTATCGTTCATTCCAACTCCACCATAGGAACAGTGTCCTCTGCGACCGTGACTTCCGATGGGATCGCCGGCCCGCTGATTGTTGCCGACGAGGTTGGGTCACAGTTGCCCGGATCGCGTTCGTCTCTCTCTTCCGGCGCGAACCCGGCCCTGGCGTTCGATGGACAGAGCTTCGTTCTGGCATGGCCACTCGGTGAAACCAGCGGCGGCTATCCGTTTTATGACGGGTACACATCCATCGTGATCGAGCGGCTCGGATTAAGCGGCGAACTCGTTCCCGGTTCCAGGTTCATTCTGCCGCCAGAGAAGTATCGGTCTAATGTCCTGTCGTTGGCCACCAATGGAACGCAGGATCTGGTCGTCTTTGAAGACGGTGCACACAGGTTGCAGGGTTTACTGCTGAACCAAGGATCCTTTTATGCAACGATGCCGCTCGGTCCGTGGTACGAACTCCAGGGCGAAACGGCTGCGACGTGGAACGGAAACGAATTCGTTGTGGCGCACAACACGGACTATGGAGTCCGGCTCATTCACACGTCAAAGTTTGGCGTCGAAGGTGCGACGGACTTCCTCCAGAACGATTCCGGTGAGTTGCAGGGTGCCCTCGTCTTTCCCCCTTCATCTCCGGTCCGGCAGCGATATCCGCCCGAGACTGATCCTCTTGGATTGCTGAGCCAGCACGCTACCTACGACGGCGTGCCTCGGGCCGGGTTTTTGTCCGCCAGCGACATAGCGGCCTTGAATTCGACGTACACCCCTGCAACTCCCGTGATTCTCAACGCTGACGGCGACGGCGAAGGAGCCACCGTGACATGGAAACCGCAGGATCACGTTCTCGGTTTCATGATCGAGCTGCGGCAGTCCGACGGAACCGACCGTCTCGTCGGCGTCGCAGCTGGTAGCGCGTCCTCCCTCCACGTCTCCTATTCCGGCTTGACGGGAACGACACTGCATCTGCGCGCATGGAATGCCTATTACATTTCGTCGCCGTCCTTGCAAGTGAAGCCAACGAGCATCCCGCGCAGCCGCGCAGTTAGGTAATTCCTCTGCGCGGAACAAACGCAGGCGGCGACCATGGTGAAGAAGAGTACCGTCCTGAAATTGACCCGCTCTTCGAATGGCATCTGAAGAGCCGAGAAGCCAATGAAGATCGATCGAATGAAGCGCAACTTCAACGAGCTATTCTCGATGATGCAACCGGCGGCGCAGAAACGAGTGAAGGCTCGCTCCCAGCGAACTTTTGATTAAGACCTTTCTCCTGGAGATTGAGGCAGTGCGATGACTTGCGATCGAATTCGACGTCATCAGAAGAGTCATCACCACGGAGGCGCTCAGAGCACCGAGCCCTTCCGCGCCCTCTGCGTCTCTGTGGTTGAATGATTCTCCCGATGTCGAAGAAGATCATCATCGCGATTCTCATCCTCGCCGCGTTGATCGTCGCGTTCCGAGTTCTTCCCGTCTCGGATTGGCTGCGCCACTTCCAAACCTACGTTCGTGGCCTCGGCACGCTTGGCTACGTTGTCTATGTCATCGTCTACGCGGTCTGCGTCGTTGCATTCATCCCGGCTTCGATTCTCACGCTTGGGGCGGGAGCGATCTTTGGCTTCGCTGGCGGAACGATCGTCGTCGTCATCGGAGCGACGCTTGGGGCTGCGCTTTCGTTTCTCCTCGCGCGCACCGTCATGCGCAAGCGCGTGGAGTCGATGACCGCGACGAACGCGAAGTTTCGCGCGCTCGACCGCGCCATCGCGCGCGATGGGACGAAGATCGTGGTTCTCACTCGGCTCGCGGTTGTCTTTCCGTTTACCTGGCTCAACTACGCATTCGGGCTGACGGCGATTCCGCTGTGGCCCTACGTCGGAGCCACGTTCATCGGGATCATTCCAGCGACCGCCGCATTCGTTTTCGCCGGCAGCGCAGCAACCACCGCGGCGACGACGCAAGCGAGCTTGATCACGAAAACGGTCTACATCGCGGGTGGTGTGATCGCTCTCGCTGTCAGCGTGTTTATCGGCCGCATCGCCAGCCGCGCCATCAAACGCGCCGGCATCGACGACTAGCGCGCGAACAAAAAGCGAACACAGGTGTTTCTCCCACACCCACCCCCGACTCCCCACACCCTCGCACGCGATATGCTTTCGAAAGCGGAGGTTGTGATGAGTAATCCATTGAGAGATCTGGCGAAAACCGGCCAGAGCGTCTGGTTTGATCAGATGGAGCGGCGCCTGGTTTCCAGCGGCGAGTTGCAGCGGATGATCGATGAAGATGATCTGCGCGGGCTGACTTCGAATCCCACCATTTTCGAGAAAGCGATCGGCGGCAGCGACGACTACGAAGCGCAGTTGCGCACGCTGGCGGCGCAGAACAAATCGCGCGAGGAGATCTACGACGCCATCACCATCGAAGACATCGGCAACGCCGCGGACGTTTTCCGCCCCGTCTACGACCGCTGCAAAGGCGGCGACGGATTCTGCAGCCTGGAAGTCTCGCCGATCCTTGCTCGCGATACCGCCGGAACCGCCGCCGAAGCGAAGCGCCTCTTCGCAACGCTCGGCCGCCCGAACGTGATGATCAAGATTCCTGCGACGCCGGAAGGGATCCCGGCCATCGAGGAGTCGATCGCGGCGGGCATCAACATCAACATCACGCTGATCTTCTCCAACGATGTCTACGCGAAGGTGATGGAGGCGTACCTGCGCGGACTGGAGCGCCGCGTCGCGCAGAACCTTCCGATCAACGAGATCTCCTCGGTCGCCAGTTTCTTCGTCAGCCGCATCGACGCGCTTGCGGAGAAGCAGATCGAAGCGGCGATGAAGGAAAAGGAAGATCCCGAAGCGCGGGCGTTGATGGGAAAGATCGCGATCGCAAACGCCAAGCTCGCCTATCAGCTCTTCAAAGAAACGTTCAGCGGCGCGCGATGGGAAGCGTTGCGTCACCACGGCGCCAACGTGCAGCGGCCGTTGTGGGCGTCGACCGGCACCAAGAATCCGGCCTACAGCGACGTGCTCTACATCGAGTCGCTCATCGGTCCCGACACCGTCAATACAGTTCCGCCGGCGACGTACAAAGCGTTCAAAGATCACGGCCGCGTGGCCTTGACGCTGGAAGCGGATCTCGACGAAGCGCGCGAGGTGCTGCGCAAGTTCGCAGAAAAAGGATTCAGCCTCGAAGCGATCACCGACAAGCTCACCGACGACGGCGTGAAGTCGTTCGATGAATCGTTCGCGTCACTGCTGGCGACGATCGAGGCGCGCCGCGACGAGGCCACTCGCGGACTCGGCCGCCGTCAATCGCTCCACCTCGGCACCGCTCAGGTCACCGTCGATCAGGCCGCGCAGCGCATCGAGAAAGAAAAGTTCGTCGATCGCATCTGGGCCAAGGACGCCACGCTCTGGAAGAACGACGACGCGCACAAGAAGATCATCACCAACGCCCTCGGATGGCTGGTTGTGGCCGAGGAGATGGCGAAAGCCGCGCCGGAACTGATGTCGTTCGCCGATTCCGTCAAAGCCGATTTCGATGACGTCGTCGTCCTGGGCATGGGCGGTTCGAGTCTGTGTTCCGAGGTGACGCGAAGGCTGTTCGGGAAACGGAACGGCTATCCGCGATTGAACGTGCTCGACTCGACGGTGCCTCAGGCTGTGCATGCATTGGAATCGAATCTCAACCTTGCGCGCACGCTGTTCATCGTCGCCTCCAAGTCGGGCACGACGACTGAGCCAGCAATGTTTCATCGCTACTTCTACGACCGCGTGAAGTCGGTCAAAGGCGACAAGGCGGGCGAGAATTTTGTAGCCGTCACCGATCCCGATACCCAACTCGGACGCGACGCGAAAGCGGACAACTTCCGCAAGATCTTCATCAATCGCGCCGACATCGGCGGCCGCTATTCGGCGCTTTCGTATTTTGGAATGGCGCCCGCCGCGATTGCCGGCGTCGATGTCGCGACGCTTCTTGATCGCGCCGTACACGCAGGCCACATCGCACGCGCGGCCAGCCCGAAAAAGAATCCTGCCGCGATGCTCGGCGCGATCATCGGTTCGCTCGCGCTCCAAGGCCGCAACAAACTCACGCTGATCACCCCCGCGCCGCTCGACACGCTCGGACTCTGGATCGAGCAGCTCATCGCTGAATCGACCGGCAAGGAAGGCAAAGGCATTCTGCCGGTCGCCGGCGAGCCGCTGCTCGATCCAGCGGACTACGGCAATGATCGCCTCTTCGTTTGCGTGCGCATGCGCGGCTCGGATATGACGTCCACGCTCAAAGCGCTCGCGGACGCAGGCCACCCTGTCGTCGATCAGGTGCTCGACGATCCACTCGACCTCGGCGAAACCTTCTTCACCTGGGAGTTCGCCACGGCCGTCGCCGGCGCGCTCCTCGGCATCGACGCTTTCGATCAGCCGAACGTTCAGGAGTCGAAGGACAACACGAAGCGCTTGCTGGAGGAGTTCAAGACCAGCGGCACGATGCACACGGACGATCACCAGGTGAAGCCGGACGATGCCGATGCGATCGGCGCGCTTCTGCGAAGCGTCAAGCCGGGCGACTACGTGGCCATGACCGAGTACATCGCCGAGTCGCCGGAGCGCGACAAAGCGATCGCCGGTCTTCGCGAAACGATCGGCCGCGCCCTGCACGTGGCGACGACAACCGGCTACGGTCCGCGCTTTCTGCACTCTACCGGGCAGTTGCACAAAGGCGGTCCGGACACCGGCGTCTTCATGCAGCTCACCGGCGGCGGCCACGAGGATGTGTCGATTCCGAATGAGAAGTTCGGCTTCGGCGTGCTCGTGCGCGCGCAGGCGATCGGCGATCTGCAATCTCTCACCAGCCGCAAACGCCGCGCGATCAGCATCGACCTCGGCGAGAACATCGATGCCGGACTAGCAACACTGACAACCACCGTGACCAACGCTCTGTCGAGGGTCAAAGCATAAAAGGAGAGGTAAATGGCTGAAGCGCAATTCGGCGTAATCGGACTCGCGGTGATGGGCGAGAACCTTGCGCTCAACATCGAAGACCACGGCTTTTCCGTTGCGGTCTGGAACCGCGAACCGACGGTGACGGACCGCTTCATCGCCAAAACGGCGGGCAAGAAATTCACCGGCACGAAGTCGCTGGCGGAGCTGGTGAAAGCGATCGCGCGTCCGCGCCGGATCGTGATGATGATCAAAGCAGGCGCACCGGTCGACATGACGATCGACGCGTTGATGCCGCTGCTCGACGAAGGCGACGTCGTCATCGATGGCGGCAACTCCTGGTTCAAAGATACGCAGGAGCGAACGAAGAAACTCGAAGCCAAAAACCTGCACTTCGTCGGCTCGGGAGTTTCCGGCGGCGAAGAGGGCGCGCGCTTCGGTCCGTCCTTGATGCCCGGTGGCTCGAACGAATCGTGGGAAGCGATCAAGCCCGTCTTCGAAGCAATCGCGGCGAAAAGCGATTCCGGCCCGTGCGTCACGCACGTCGGCCCCGACGGCGCCGGCCATTACGTGAAGATGGTTCACAACGGCATCGAGTACGGCGACATGCAACTGATCGCCGAGGCGTACGAGATGCTGCGCAAGGGACTGGGGGCGGATGCGGAGGAGCTGGCGGCCATCTTCGACGAATGGAATCACGGCCCGCTGGAGTCGTTCCTCATCGAGATCACCGCGCACATCTTCCGCGTCAAAGATCCCGAGACCGGCGCGCCGCTCGTCGACAAGGTGCTCGACAAGGCTGGACAGAAAGGTACGGGCAAGTGGACGGCGCAGATCGCGCTCGATCTCGCGGTTCCGATTCCGACGATTGCCGCGGCAATCGATGCGCGCGTGTTGTCGTCGATGAAGGAAGAACGGGTGAGTGCTTCGAGAGTGCTAGCCGGACCGTCCGACACCGCGCCGGTCAGCGACCGCAAACAATTCATCAGCGACGTTCACGACGCGCTGTACGTTTCGAAGATCTGCTCGTACGCGCAAGGCATGGCGCTGATCCAGGCTGGATCGAAAGAGTGGAACTGGTCGATCGACATGCGCGAAATGGCCCGCATCTGGAAGGCGGGCTGCATCATCCGCGCGCGCTTCCTCGACTCGATCATGCGCGCCTACGAGCGCAAGCCCGACCTGCTCAACCTGCTCCTCGACGACGAGTTCTCCGCCGACGCGCAGAAGTCGCAGGCAGCGTGGCGGCGCGCCGTTGCATTCGCACAAGCAAACGGAATCGCGGTACCGGCGATGTCCGCATCACTCAGCTACTTCGATGCGTATCGCAGCGCCGAGCTTCCGCAGAACCTCACGCAAGCGCAACGCGATTACTTCGGCTCGCACACGTATCAGCGCAACGACAAAGGTGCGGATACGCCATTTGTTCACACTGACTGGATCCATGAATAGGCGACCAAAGAATCGACCACAGAGACGCAGAGGACGCAGAGATTAGCTCTGTGCTCTCTGTGTCTCTGTGGTTAAAAAGCCTTTCACAATTGAGGTCTGAAGAGCTCGGCGGCCTTCTCTTTGATCTTATCCAGCCAGCCCCGCTTGAACCACTTGCGTAGCGTCACTTCCTCGCAGTGGGCCAGGTCGCCGTGAAACATCGCCTCCATCTTCGCAGCGATGTCTTCGTCGTACACATTCACGTTCACCTCGTCGTTGAGGCGGAAGCTGCGGTCGTCGAAGTTTGAGGAGCCGATCGTTGTCCAGGCTCCGTCGACCACCATCGTCTTGGCGTGCATCATCGTTGGCTGGTATTCGAAGATGCGGATGCCGCGGCGTAGCAACAACTCGTAATGCCAGCGGCTGGCCTGGCGGGCGATGGGGACGTCGTTCTCTTCGCCGGGCACGATCACGCGCACGTCGACGCCGCGCCGCACCGCTCCTTCCAGCGCCCGCAGCGTGTCTTTGTCGGGCACGAAGTAGGCGTTGCTGATGTAGATCGACTTCGCGGCGCTCACGATCGAGATGATGTACAGCAGCTTCACCATCGAGCTTCCCTCGGCCGGCGACGACTTGAGCACCTGCGTGAGATGCGAGCCACATCGCGGGAGCTCGGGGAAGTAGTCGAGACCGGTGAGGAGCTCGCCGCGGCTCTTGATCCAGTTATCCATGAACGCGAACTGCATCTGCGCGACGGCAGGCCCTTCCACGCGCGCCACCGTGTCGCGCCAATGCTCTTTCGAATCGGCGTCGCCGAGCCAGTTGTCCGCGATGCCGACGCCGCCGGAGAAGCCGACGCATCCATCGACGATGAGCAGCTTGCGGTGTGTGCGGTGATTGAAACTGGCGAGCGTGTACCAGCGCAGCGGGTGATACCACTCCAGATCGATGCCGTTGCGTGTCAGAAAGTCGGTCAGCGATTGCGACATCTGCGCGGAGCCGACGGCATCGAGAATGATTTTGACAGCCACTCCGGCACGCGCACGCTCAGCCAGCGCCTCGGCGAACTTGCGGCCGATCTCGCCATCCCAGTAGATGTAGAACTCGAGGTTGATCGTCCGTTTCGCGGAACGGATCGCGGCCAGCATTGAAGGGAACATCTCGATTCCGTTCTTCAGAATCGTGATGACGTTTCCCTGCGACATCGGCGCGCCGGTCAGCGCGTGCATCGTCTGCAGGAAGGCTACGTCGCGCACGCCGAACTGATGCTTCATGTGATACCGCACGGGCAGGCGCCGCCGGATGATCGGCAACTGCGGGCGCCGCGGATAGCGATGGGCCTTTTGCTTGCGGAAGAGCATCAGCGCTTCGATGTGATCCAGATGATGGCCGCGAAAACGCCGGCAAGCATGAGCGTGGAGAAGCCGAGGATGACGATCAAAATGATGACGGCCGCGCCGGCGATCGCTTTGAACGAGCGCGGCGGACGCGTGCGGTCGCGATGCAGCAACAGCGCGTTGAGGTTGATGACGTTCTCTTCGAACAGCCAGTCGAAGACGGTGCCGACGACCGGAATCGATCCGATGGACATGTCGAGAAGGATATAGAGCACCATCCGGCCGATGCGCATCAACGGCACGCGATGCCGCAGCGCGCCGGCGATGATCCAGGTGGAAAGCACCGCGCCGATGACTTCACCGACGCCAGGAATGAGGCTGAGCCCCGCATCGAGCCCGATGCGTTTTTTCATCCCCGGAATCGGAACGGCTTCGTCCATGAGCCGCGCGAAGTGACGAAGGGCAACCAGATCCGCCGGAAGTTTCTCGTCCGGCTCGATCACCTCGGGAATGAAGATGTCAGGCATGGTGAGGTGTGATGCAAGAATCGCGGTCGCGCGGTTTTCGCGGCCGCGCAGTTTCGAAGTTGGCGGGTTGCAAGGTTGCTTCATCTCCGAGTTGGCGAGTTGAGAAAATTAAGGCTGACCGGCAACACGGCAACCCGAAAACTCAGCAACCAAGCAACTCCGCACTGCAGCTACCCTGCCGCGAGACCGCGATACCTCACGACCGCGTATCACTCCCGCGGAAAACTCGGTGAATACAGCACGGCGTTCATGAACAGCGGCAGCGTTCCTCGCCAGAAGAGCCGGAAGTGCGGCTCGTCTGCGAAGGTGATGACCTGCCCTCGCCCGTACGGCTCGCTCACGAGGTAGATCGATCCTTTCAACCGGTCGAGCGATTCGTTCCAGGCCACACCTGCGACGAGCGGCTTTTCCTTTTCGATCGTCACCACGTTGTCGACCGTGTGGCTGACCGGCAGGAACGCGTGCGAGCCTTCGATCAGCACGAACGGGCTGCGCGGCACTCCGAACGTCAGATACGAATGGCCGTTCATCGCCGTGCGGAACGTCGCGCCAGGCACGCGGTAGTCGTTGTACATCTCGGGCGTTGCCGCGGACTTGTCCTTGTCGTCTTCCTTTTTCTTCGGCGCTTCCCACGGCTTGAGCTTCGAGATGTCGACGTCTTTCTCGCGCAGGAAGCTGCTGGCGCCTTTGATGACGACGAGCGTGCCGCCGCCGTTGAGCCAGCTCTTGAGCCTTTCCGCGTTCTTGCCGAAGCGGTCGCCGTAATCGCCGTCGGGAAGAACGATCACGCCGAACTTGGAGAGATCGATATTGCGCAACGACTCGGCGGAAAGGTTCGTGTGCGGCAACGGCGTATCGACGTCGAGCGTGTGCCACAACATGCCGTACGACGTGGCGCTGACTCTCTGGCCGCCGACGAGTGCGATGCGCGGATCTTTGACGAAGTGGATCTTCGACGATCCGAAACTCGTCGCGCCGGTCCAGCCGGAATCGACCGGCATCACGGCCACGCCTGTGTCGTGCACGAGTTTTTCGAGCGCGGCATCGACATCCGGCTTGTTGTTGCCTTTGAGAATGACCAGCGAGCCGCGCGCGAAGTTGCGGTCGTTCACGGTGAGCACGTCATCGCTGACGTTGAAACGAACGCTGTCACGCAGCATGCGGCCGGCGGCGCGGTAGATGTTCGGATCGTTGCCGTCGATCAGGTATCCGTACGGTGCTGTACGGAATGCGGGAATTGCAGTCGCGGCATACGGATGCGTCTCGCCAGTCACGGGCGCCGCCGTCACCCACGTCTCGACGTTCATGGCCAGAGGGAGTGACCACGATGTCAGGTCGTAGAACTCATCGGGCTCGTCGGAGTGGGTCCGTTTCTGTTGTTCTTCGACGTAACCCTTCGTGAAGACGGGCGATTTTTCAAGCAGCGTTTGCGCGAGACCGCCGAGGGGCTGTCGGGTGCTGATGAGGAGCGTGTTGGCGGGGAAGACGTGCGACTCCGCGGTGTCGCCGTCGATCCGCGTCGCTTTCAACGTCACTGCCGCGTTGAGTTGCGACATCGCGATCTTCTGGCGCTGCAGCATTTCGACGAGCGGCTGGAAATTGGGCGCGCTCGGAACGATCAGGTACGTGTTCTGCCCCGATGCGATCTGCTTCCGCATCATTTCGTACGTGTATTGGAGCAAACCTTCGCGATTCTCCGATGCCGTGCGCAAGGTTGCCATCGACGTCGTGTAGTGCCGCGCGATGCGGTCGGCGAGCGTGTAGACGTTGCCGTCGTCGCGCAGGACCGCCGAGCCGCCGCGTCCACCGCCGCCGACTTCGTACGTCATCCCGATCGCGCCGTGCAGCGCGGGCCACGAATCGCCGTAGCCGGGATAGAAAAGGTCGAACTCTTCGCCGACGAAGAACGGCCATCCTTTTTTCGTGAAGGCGCCGGCGTTGGCGCGGCCGAATTTCTCCAGCCACGTGTCGACGTCCGCGGGCAGGTTGGCGTTGACCGGCCGCGCATCGGGCGGGAAAAAGTACGACGACTGATAACCCATCTCGTGAAAATCGACGAAGACCTGCGGGTTCCATGTGCGATACAGGGCAACCCGCGCGAGGGTTTCGCGCTGCGACGTCCAGGTCCAGTCGCGGTTCATGTCGACGAGATAGTGATTGAATCGTCCGCCCGGCCACGGTTCGGCGTGCTCGAACGAATCGCCATTCGGATCGGCATCAGCGCCGCGCGTGCGGATGAACCACTGCACGTAGCGCTCGCGGCCGTCGGGATTGAGCAGCGGATCGATGAGAACGACCAGGTTCTCGAGCAGAGCCGCCGAAT
>DATAMS010000016.1:0-13138 GCA_036260495.1 Thermoanaerobaculia bacterium | reverse complement strand
CGCGTGTCGAGCAGCGCGTGCGACGAGGCCAGAAGAATGGCGATGAAAAGAAGAATGAGCATGACCGGCCGGCTGCGGCGCCATTCGAGCAGCAGAAGAAGAAGCGGCGCAAAGAGGGCGATGTAGTGCCAGCGCGTGAGGACGGCTCCCACGACATTCGCGGCGTCGGTCGCGTTGCTCGCCGCGCCGAACGCCGCGGCAGCCGTGAGGATCAGGAAAGCGCCGCTGCCGAGCCAGAGCGCGCGAATGAGCCGTGCGATACCGAGCGAGAAGGAATTTGGTTTGGAAACGCGAATCGCAACGGGCGATGCTGGCGCGGGACGTTCTTCAACGGGAAGCGGAGCGCTCGATTGTTCGACGGCCTCATGTACCGTTGGCGCCTCAACCTCGGCTGGAGGCACGCTTGATTCCTCCGCAGGCACAACCGGCTCCTCGGTCATCGAAACACCTCGCGAATCGCTTCATCGTACGGCGCACGCAATACGCCGCGGTCGGTGATGATCGCCGTGATGAGCCGCGACGGCGTGACGTCGAATGCGGGATGCCGCACGCTGATGCCTTCGGGAGCGATGGAGACGTTGTTGATCGATGTCACCTCCGCGGCGCTCCGTTCTTCGATCGGGATCTGCGCGCCGGTCGGGCAATTCACATCGATCGTCGATAACGGAGCCGCGACGTAAAACGGCACGCCGTGCGCGTTGGCCAGAACGGCCACGGTGTACGTTCCGATCTTGTTCGCGGCGTCACCGTTGGCGGCAATGCGGTCGGCGCCGACGATCACCGCATCAAACTTTCCCTGCTGAAAAAAATGGCCGGACATGCTGTCGGTGATGAGCGTGACGTCGATCGATTCCTGCTGCAACTCCCACGCGGTCAGCCGCGCGCCCTGAAGATACGGACGCGTCTCGTCGGCGAAGACCGCCACACGTTTGCCGCCTTCGACCGCCGCGCGGATCACGCCCAGGGCGGTGCCGTAGCCGGCCGTTGCCAGCGCGCCGGCGTTGCAATGAGTGAGCACCGTGACGGAGTTGCCGAGGAGCGCGGCGCCGTATTGGCCGATGCGTTTGCACGACTCCACGTCCTCCCGAAACATCGCTTCCGCCTCGGCAGTCAAATCGCGTCCGGCATCGCGTGCGCGCAACATCCGGTCGAGCGCCCACATCAGATTGACGGCGGTCGGACGCGATGCGCGCAACTCCGCGGCCGCGGCATCGATATCGTCGCCGCGTTGTGCTGCCAGCGCGACACCGAACGCGGCCGACACGCCGATGGCCGGCGCGCCACGGACCATCATGTCGCGGATGGCGTCAGCGACCTCGTGCGCATCGTGCAACGCGACGTAACGGACTTGGCGCGGCAACAGGCGCTGATCGAGAAGTTCGAGCGCGTCGCCGCGCCAACGGATAGGTTCAACGTGCATGAGCTTCGCAGAGAAACGCGTCGTTATACTACGCGCCGAGTCAGCATGACACGAGTGCGCGCAGACTCAGAAAAACACTTGGAGAATCAATGATCAGGGTAGGAGTGAATGGTTTCGGGCGCATCGGGCGGAACGTGCTTCGCGCGTCGCTCGAGCGCAATCTCGAAATCGAATTCGTGGCCGTCAACGATCTCACCGACGCGGCCACGCTTGCGTATCTTCTGAAGTACGACTCGGTACATCACACGATTCCGAATGAGGTCGGCCACACGGCGAACAGCATCACTGTCGATAAAAAGGAGCTTCGCGTATTCGCATCTCCCGATCCCAATGACATTCCCTGGGGCGGCCTCGGCGTCGAGATCGTGGTCGAGTCGTCGGGCCGCTTCACTTCGAAGGAGAAGGCTTCGCGCCATCTTCGCGATTCCGTCGAGCACGTCATCATCTCCGCGCCTTCGAAAGATGCCGACGTCACGATCTGCGTCGGCGTGAACGAAGGCGTTTTCGATCCGGCCGCGCACACGATCATTTCGAACGCTTCCTGTACGACCAACTGCCTGGCGCCGGTAGCCAAGGTGCTGCACGAAACGTTCGGGATCGAGATGGGGATCATGACTACGGTCCACTCGTACACGAACGATCAGGAGATTCTCGATCTGCCGCACAAGGACGTGCGCCGCGGACGTGCAGCGGCGATGTCGATGATTCCGACGACGACCGGCGCGGCGAAAGCGGTAGGCCTCGTGCTCCCTGAGCTGAAGGGTCGCTTCGACGGAATCTCCGTGCGCGTACCAACGCCGAACGTTTCGCTGGTCGATCTGACGTTTCGAACGGAAAAAGCAACGGGACCCGAGGAGATCAATCAGGTGCTGCGCGATGCCGCGAAGGGTCCGCTCAAAGGCATCCTCGATTACTCCGACGAGCAGTTGGTTTCCGTCGATTTCAATCACAATCCGCACTCGTCGATCGTCGACACGACCTTCACCCGCTCGGTTGATCCGCACATGCACAAAGTGCTGGCGTGGTATGACAATGAGTGGGGCTATTCGAATCGAATTCTCGATCTCATTGCCTATGTCGCACGGGTAAAGAAGGACGCCAGAGTCCACGCATGATCCGAATCCGCACGCTCGACGACCTGACGCTCCCCGCCGAGGCGCGCGTTTTCTATCGCGTCGATTACAACGTGCCGCTCGACGGAACACGGATCGCCGACGCGACGCGGATCGAAGAGACGCTGCCGACGCTGCGCCGCCTGCAGGACTCCGGGGCCGCCATCGTTATCGCCAGCCACCTCGGGCGTCCAAAAGGTGAGCGTAAGACGAAGTACTCGCTGGAGCCCGTTCGCGCCAAGCTGGCCGAGCTGATCGATACCGAAGTTCAATGGGCGTCGGATTGCGTTGGCGATGAAGCCGAAACAAAAGCGTCGCAATTGAAAGCGGGGCAGTTGCTGCTTCTCGAAAACCTTCGTTTCCATGCTGGCGAAGAATCGAACGACACAGCCTTTGCCGCACAATTGCGCAAACTCGCCGACTATTACGTCAACGATGCGTTCGGCGCTTGTCATCGTGCGCACGCCTCGATCGATGCGCTGCCTCGTCTGTTCGAAACGAATTGCACGGCCGGCGGTTTGCTGCTGGCTAAAGAGATCGAGTTTCTCCAGAAAATCACCAACGTCTCCGAGCGTCCGTTTGTCGCTCTCCTCGGCGGCGCAAAAATCGCGGGCAAAATCGAGCCGCTCGAAGCTCTTGTGAAACTCGCCGACACCGTGCTCATCGGCGGCGGTATGGCCAACACATTTCTCGCCGCGCGCGGCGTTCCGATGGGCGGTTCGCTCGTTGACAAAGATTCGATTGAAGTCGCGAATCGGATTCAGAACGTGACGTTGCCGGTTGATCTGATCGTTGCGGATGATCTCAATGCGCCAACGTCGACCGAGACGGTTGATGTTGCCGCGGGGCTGACGTCCCAGCAGAAGGCATTCGACATCGGCCCAAGAACGATCGCGCAGTACGACAGCGTATTGAAAAGCGCGCGCACCATTTTCTGGAACGGGCCAATGGGTGTCTTCGAAAAGGAAGCCTTCGCCAAAGGCACAATGGCCATGGCGCGGTCCGTCGCTGATGCCGATGCCATTACAGTCGTTGGCGGCGGCGAATCGGTCGAAGCCGTAAAGGCGTCCGGCTTCGCCAATCGAATCAGCCACATCTCGACCGGCGGCGGCGCATCATTGGAGTTCATTTCGGGCGCAATGCTGCCGGGAGTGGAGGTACTGCGGGAGTGAGTGGCCGGGTTACCGGGTTGCCGAGTGGCCAGAGACTGGTGCCGGCAACTGGGCAACCCGGCAACCGTAAACCATGGCCACTGAAATCGAAGTCAAATTCGCTCTCAAAGACCGCGCTGAGCTCGTTCAAAAGTTGCACGAGATTGGCGGGACGCGGCTCTATCCGGAGACGTTCGAGGACAACATCGTTCTCGACCGGCGCGGCGATTTGAAAACGCGGGGCTCGCTTCTGCGGGTGCGCAAGTTCGGGAAATACTCGATCGCGACGTACAAAGGGCCGATGTCGATCGAGGGAGGCGTGAAGTCGCGTGAAGAAGTGCAGACAGGCGTGGAGAGCTTCGAGCTCGCCATCCAGCTCTTCGACGCGCTCGGCTACAAACCGGTCTTCCGCTACCAGAAGTTTCGCGAGGTCTGGCGCATCCGCGACGTCGAAGTCGTCCTCGACCGCACACCGATCGGCGACTATTTCGAGATCGAAGGTCCGATTGATGTCATTCGAACGATTACAGCCGAGCTGGGAATGACGATGGATCAGGCGATCCGGCAGACGTACTCGGACCTCTATCGGCTGGCGCGCCGGACACGACCTGATCTTGGGGAGAATATGATTTTCACGCCGGATCAGTTGTGAGTGTGGTTTTGAGCATTTGTTGTGAATCGGAAGCGAAATGTTGAATGTTGATTGTTAAATGTTAAATGTAGTTAGTCTCCATCAACTCATTCAACACTGAACATTCAACATCCAACATTCAACATTTCGCTTCTAAATCCGGGCCATAAGCGAACAACCCATGAAAGCAATGATCCTCGCCGCCGGCTACGGCACGCGGCTCCGGCCGATTACGTACACGATTCCGAAGCCGATTGTGCCGTTGTGTGGGCGGCCGCTGATGGCGTGGGCGGTCGAGTCGTTGCTTGCCGCCGGCATTCGGGATCTGGTCGTCAATCTCCATCATCTTCCCGAGGCCATTGAGCGGTATTTGCGCGAGACGTATGCCGGCGAGGCGCGCGTTGAGTTTTCCTATGAGGCGGAAATCCTTGGTACTGGCGGCGGCGTGCGTCGCGTACGGTCATTGCTGAAATCGGACGACGAATTCTTTCTCGTCAATGGCGACACGATTCAATTCCCTCCTTATGACACTTTGTTATCGGTGCTGCGTGAAACCGGCGCGCTGGCTGCGCTGACGTTGCGGCATCCGCCGGAAGGTGACCGCTTCACTCCGGTTTGGTTGAACAAGAATCTAGTCACCGGTTTCGGAAAGGGTACGGGCGAAGCCCTGATGTTCTCGGGCACGCATTTGATCTCGCGACGGATCTTCGATTACCTGCCGGACAAAGAATTCTCCGGCATCGTCGACGAGGTATATCAGCCGCTGATCGAGAGCGGCAAAGAGCTCGTGGCGGGCGTCGTCGATGACGGATCATTGTGGTTTGACATCGGTACCCCTCCTCGCTACATGGCCGCCTCACGCATGCTGCTCGCGCGCACAGTCGCCGGTGCGCTTGCTCCCGCGCGCGGGACGCATGTCAACGGTGACTCGCTCGTGCATGACACCGCCGCCGTACGCGGAACGGCCGCGCGAAGCATCGTTGGAGCCCGAAGCACCGTCGAAGGCGAGCTTCGCGATTCTGTCGTTTGGGATGACTGCCGCATCGCGCCGGGCGTCGTTCTGGAATCGTGCGTCGTCGCGCATGGAGTCGAGATCGCCAGTCCGGTTTCGTTGTGCGACGTGATGATTTGTTGCAACGACGCCGCGATTCCGCTCGAAGGTGATCATCGATTCGAGCACGGCCTGGTTCTGCGCGGCATCTGAGCGTTTGCCAACCGGTGCTACGATAACTGCCGGGTCCTCTTACTCCGATGCCTCACGGTTCCGACTCCGCCGCCCAACGGCGCACGATCACCGTTTTTCTCACCCAGGGTCTGGCCGGCCTGCTGCTGATGCTCTGGGTAACGTGGCTGCGCTTCGATCAGACCGCGGCAATCCTCCGGAACCTTCAGCCAAGCGCCGTCCTGATCATTGCAATCCTCGTCGCGTTTGCCACGACGCTGGCGCTCCTGAAGTTCGAGCTCACGGAGCTGATTTTCGTTTCGCTCGTGCTGACGGCGTACACCGTCACGATCCCGATTCTCGGCATTGTGGCGGCGTCGTGGCTGGCCGTGATCGTGGCCGCGTTCGCGCGCATCCTCGCGCTCAAACAGATCGGGCCCGCAAAAATCGAATCGACAAACCACTTCGTCGAGCTCGTCAAAACCTTCGGGCTCTTTGGGACCTATGGGATTCCGGTGGTCGCCGCGGCCACGCTTTACGAGCGGCTGGGCGGCGAGTTGCCGCTCACTCACGCCACACTCGGCGCCGCCCTGAAGATTGGTCTTTGCGGGGTCGTCCTGAGCATCACGAACATCCTGCTGATGTTTCGGGTGGCGCAGTCGTACGGCTATTCGTTGCGGAAGATCATCCGCCTCGACGGCGTCGATCTGACCATCTACCTCCTCACGCTTCCCTACGCTGTCATCACCGCGCTCGGATTTGCGGCCATGGGCTGGGGAGCGCTGATCGCTCTTGCCTTCAGCGGCAGCATCGCCATCGGGATGTTGCGCATCCTGGCCAAGACGCGAATGAAGAGCGTGCAGCAGTTGCAGCGCATCGCCTCGCTCACCAACATCGGCAAGACCATTTCGCTGCGATACACGACCGATCAGCTTCTCAGCGCGATTTACAACGAGTGCAAACGATCCGTCGATTGCACGCTCTTCACGATCGCGCTGCTCGACGAATCGACGAACGAGTTGTCGTTCGAGCTCGATGTGCGCGAGGACATCAGGCTGCCGGTGGAACGGATCCCAGTCGGACTGGGTCTGAACTCCTGGGTCGTCAATCATCACGAGCCGCTCCTCATCGGCAGCACTGCGGACGAGAAACGGCTCGGTGTGATGGCTGTGCCCGATACGAAGCCGACGCAGTCGTGGCTGGGCGTGCCGATGATCGCCCGCGACCGCGTCATCGGCGTGATCTCGGTCGAGAGCTTCAAGAAAAACGCGTTCACGAATGACGACATGCTCCTGCTCACCGCGATCGCCAACCAGGCGGCGGTGGCCATCGAGAATGCGCATCTCTACAAAGATCTCGAGGGGCTCACATACGCGCTCGAACAACGCGTCATGGAGCGGACGAACGAACTGCGCGAAACGAACCTCCGCCTGCTGGCCGCCGACCGGTCCAAGAACCAGTTTCTGGCCAACATGTCGCACGAGCTGCGCACGCCGCTGAATTCGATCATCGGCTTTTCCAGTGTGCTGCTCGAGAACACAGGTACCACGCTTCCGACGCGCTTCTACAAGTTCCTGGAGAACATTCATGTCGCGGGGAACCATCTGCTCGATCTGATCAACGACATCCTCGACCTCTCGAAGATCGAAGCGGGCAAGATGGAGCTGCGCACGGACGAGTTCGACCTGCGCGACACGATCGCGTCGGTGGAGCGGGTGATGAAGGGCTTTGCCGCCGAGGCGAAGGTGAGCATCAGCGCGACGATCGATCCCGCGGTGCCGCGCGTACGGCTCGATGAAGGCCGGCTGAAGCAGATCCTCTTCAACCTGCTCTCGAACGCGGTGAAGTTCTCGCCGCGCGGCGGTCCGGTGACGATCGCGGTGAGCTCGATTTCCGCGTCGTCATCGCCGCTGGGCGTGGTCACGGTGCGGATCGACGTCACGGACCAGGGCATCGGAATCGCGCCCGACGAACTGCAGCGGATCTTCGACGAGTTCTATCAGACCGAGGAAGGGCGGCGGGCGCGAAGAGGCGGGACGGGATTGGGCTTGTCCCTCACGCGCAACTTCGTCGAGCTGCACCACGGCCGGATCGAGGTGCAGTCAGCCGTGGGACAAGGGACATGCTTCACGCTCTACCTTCCGATCGATTACGACGAAGCAGCACCGATTCGGGTGTTGGGAGCCGGGAGTCGGGAGTCGGAGCCTCGCATTACGACTCCCGACCCCCGAATTCCGACACCCCGAGCGCTACAGCAGCTCTGATTCGGCGAAGAAGAAGCCGATCTCGATCGCTGCGTTTTCATCGGAATCGGATCCGTGGATGGCGTTCTGCTCGATCGACTCGCCGAACTCTTTGCGAATCGTTCCGGCGTCGGCTTTCGCGGGATCGGTCGCGCCCATGAGCTTGCGAAGCGCGGGAACAGCGCCTTCCTTTTCCAGCGCTGCGACGTACACGGGACCGGAAGTCATGTACTTCACGAGATCGGGATAGAACGGCCGCTCGCTGTGAACCGCGTAAAAACCCTGGGCCTGCTTGGTGGAGAGGCTGACTTTTTTCAATCCGAGGATGCGGAAGCCATCGGATTCGAGCTTGCTGATGATTTTGCCGAAGTTGCCTTTGCGGACGGAGTCCGGCTTGATGATCGTAAACGTGCGATTCGCCATGAGTTGTTTGTCCTTGCGGTTTGAAATGGGCGGCGGATTATAGCCGGTGCGGGGGTCGCGGGTCGGGAGTCGGGCGTCGGAGTGGCAGAGATCAGGAATCAGAGACTAGAGACAGCCAGAGATCAGAGGCTGCCGGCCGCTTTCCTGCGTCCTGATCTCTTGTCTCTAATCTCTGTCCAAACACAAGGCTCGATCGGCCAGATCTCACTCCGACTCCCGACCCCCGACTCCCGCGTTTCTACTGCGAAGTGATGATCGCCGAGATCCCTGCCGCTTCCAGCTTGGCGCGGACGCTCACTGCCTGGTCGCGGGTTTCGAACGGACCGATGCGCACTAGGTAGAGAGACGTGTGCTCGATCATCGCGTCCTGACCGATCGCTTTCAATTTCTTTTGCAGCGCCTTTGCGTTTCCTTCCTGGGAGAACGCGCCGACTTGCACGAGATAGCGTCCGGTGCGAGCCGTGGTTACCGGAGGCTTCGATGCGGCAGGAGTTGAGGCCGCGGGCGTGGAGCGTTTCGTTGGAGTGACGGGCGCCGGCGCGGGGAGCGGACTTGAGGTCACCGGAACTTCGACGAGCGTCGTGCCGTCGGCGGCGACTTCTTTTCGCGTCTCGGGCGCGCTCGCATGCTGCTCGGTGACTTGCACGCTCTCGACCGTCGCGGGAACTGGAGCCGGCTGCGACTCGACAGGTGCTGGAGTTGGAGCTGGAGCAGGAGTTGGAGTCTGCGTCGCAGCCGGTGGAACTGCGGCCACGCTGGAGTTGTCCGGCACGTTCACCGCGAACGCCGTCGGCGGCTCGCGATCCCCTCGGCCTACCTTTGCTACGCTGATGTCGACGTCGCCGCCGGCTCCCTCGGCCAGTCCGATCTGTTGCGCGGCCGCGTAGGAAAGGTCGATGAGACGATCGCCTACGTACGGGCCGCGGTCGTTGACGCGGACGCGCACGGTCTGGCCGGTTTTCGGATTGCGGACATCGAGAAGTGTTCCGAACGGAAGCGTGCGGTGCGCCGCCGTCATGAGCATCGGATCGAAGATTTCTCCGTTCGCCGTCGTGCGTCCAGCGAATTCCTGACCGACCCAGCCCGCGGTTCCGTGCGCGGACATTTCCTGCGACGTCACGGCCGCTGTCGGTGCCGGCACGGGTTGCGTCGATGAGCGCGGTCTCGTTGCGCACGCTGCCAGTGCTGCCATCGTCACTGCCATCAGAGCTCGCTTCATACCCGCACCTCGCCAACGTCCGATCTGATTTGCGTCCGTTCGGAATCGAGAATGGGATCGACATCCTCGATCAGGAACTTCTCCGTCTGCTGCGCCGACAGGCCCGTGAACGCATCAGGCCGCGCCATCTGCTCGATCGATGCGCGATCGATGCCGAAGAGTGAATCGGCGGCGATACGGTCGAAAAGGTCGTTGTCGCTCGAACCTGATTTCAGCAGGCCGGCCGCGGTCTGCGAATGAATGCGCACGCGCTCGTGCAGCACCTGCCGGTCCCCGCCGCGCCGCACGCCTTCCATCATCAGATTCTCCGTCATCATGAAAGGCAGCTCCCGCCGGACGTTGGCCGCAATCACTTCTTCGTGCACGACCAGCCCGGCAGCGATGTTGTCATAGATCAGCGCGATCCCATCGGCAGCGAGAAAGGCCTCGGGAATGGCGATGCGGCGGTTTGCGGAGTCGTCGAGCGTGCGCTCGAACCATTGCGTGGCGGCGGTGAACGCGGGATTCAGGGCGTTGACGATGAGGTGCCGCGCCAGCGCATCGATCCGCTCGGCGCGCATCGGATTGCGTTTGTACGCCATGGCCGAGGAGCCGACTTGATCGTCTTCGAAGGGCTCTTCGATCTCGTGTAAATGTTGGAGCAGGCGCATGTCGTAACCGAACTTCGACGCCGATTGCGCGAAGCCCGACAGCACGTTTACGACCTGCGAGTCGATTTTGCGCGAGTAGGTCTGGCCGGAGACTGGGTAGCTTCGCGTCATCCCCACTTTTTCGGCGACGAGCTGTTCGAGCCGATGCACCTTCGCGGCGTCGCCGTCGAAGAGACTGAGAAACGATGCCTGCGTTCCGGTCGCACCTTTGACGCCGAGGAGTGCGAGGCTGGCGCTGCGGAACTCGACTTCGCGATAGTCGAGCAGCAGATCGTGCAGCCAGAGCGTGGCGCGCTTGCCGACCGTGGTGAGCTGCGCCGGCTGAAAATGTGTGAAGGCCAGCGATGGCGTGGCACGCCATTGCCAGGCAAAATCGCGCAGCTTGGCCATCACATTGACGATGCGCCGGCGGATGATGGCCAGCGCTTCGCTCATTTGCAGGATGTCGGTGTTGTCGGTTACGAACGCCGAGGTGGCGCCGAGATGGATGATGCCTTTAGCGGATGGCGCCTGCAGGCCGTACGCGTAAATGTGCGACATGACGTCGTGCCGGATCTCGCGCTCGCGTTGCTCGGCGTCGGCGTAATTGATGTCGTTCGCGTGCGCTTTCAGCTCGGCGATCTGCGCATCGCTGATGTTCAGCCCCAGCTCGCGCTCGGCTTCGGCGAGCGCAATCCACAGCCGCCGCCACGTCCGAAACTTGTAATCGGCCGAGAAGAGATACGACATCTCCTTCGAGGCATATCGATCCGTGAGAGGGTTCTGTGCGGCGTCGCGCGTCACCGATTCGAATTATACGGCGTTGACAGCGCCGCACTGACCCGCGACACTACCTTTGACAAATGCATCCAGCCGTCTCCACACGCGCTCCACGCCGAGCTGCACAGACCATCCGCAGAATCGCGGTAGTCGTGGTAGCCGTGATCGCGTTCGGCGGCGTGGCGTCGCTCTTCTTTACCGGCCGCGCAACGTCCGAGTTGCAGCAATCGCGAAAGCGAATCGAATCGCTAAACGCCGAGGTGACGCAGCTCGAGAAGGAGAACGCGCGGCTCCGCGCGGAGATCGACAGCGTGAAAAAGTCGACCTACGCGGTCGAGCGAGTTGCGCGCGAGGATCTGGGGATGTCGCGGCGGGGCGAGGTGATTTACCTGCTGGCGAAATGACTTGATTGCGCCCCTGGCGCGCGTTGTCAGTTCAACCACTGCTGGTTCACTTCCCGTAATTCATCATTGAGAGCCTTCCCCGGCAGACCTTCGATGTTCTGGGAACTTTCAAAATGGGGTCAGGTCTACTTTTGAAAGTGACTAAATCTTGTGTATGCAGTCTGATACCGCGCTGCTAGTCACTTTCAAAAGTAGACCTGACCCCATTTTGAAAGTCCGACAGCGTGAAGAAGTCGACGTACGCGGTCGAGCGTGTTGCACGCGAGGATCTGGGGATGTCGCGGCGAGGCGAGGTGATTTACCTGCTCGCGAAGTGACTTGATTGCGCCGCCCTGGCGCGGCGCGTTGTCAGATTCGATCGCCGTCACTTCGCGCGAACGGTCTCCAAATCCTTCTCGGTCTGCGCGACGTACGCGTTGATCACACCTGCTGCGATCTCGATCTGGCGGTTCGCTTCGCTCCACTCCTTTTGTTCGATTGCTTCGCGTACTCCGGGCACGGTCTTGACGCCGTAGCCGGTATAGAAACCGGGGGCGTAGATCTGGTGGCGGAACCAGGGGCGGCGCGGTAATCCGTCCGCGCGAAGGAGTGACTGCTCGATGTGCATCAGCGCCTGATCGGCGGCGGCTTGGCGTGCGGTTGCGCCGACGGGCAACGCGGCAGCTGCGCGATCGAATTCGCGTGCGCGCTCTTTGAGGTGTGCGACCGCATTCTGCAGCGGCGCGAAATTGAGATAAATCCCGGCTGGCTCTGCCTTCGGGGCCACAAAGGGTTTCGTGGGATCGGCGGCGATCTCGTACGTGCGCTCGCGCACGAAACGGTTTCGTTCCTCGACGTCTGTGCGCGTTTTCTCGGCGAGTTTCGTCAGCTCGTCGAGGTAGCGGGACATCGTGTCGGCGAAGGTGCTCAGCTCGAACGGAAGCACGTCGGCGTTGGCGAGCCGCAACACCATCCTCCCGGTCGTCTTCGCTTGCGTCACTCCGTAGTCGAAGTTGGGATCGCCGAAGCGCGTGTAGTGATCGAACGAGTCGTACACCGAGTGATACGACCCGCCGCCGCCTTCGCCGCCGTATCCGATGTTCAGCGCGGCGACGCCGGTGTGCTGCAGAAACGGCGTGTAGTCGGAGCCGGAGCCGAGCGCGTCGAGCCGGATCAACTCGTGCTCGTGCGCTTCTTTCTTCGCCTCCATGTTTGTGGGCAGAACCGCCTCGCGGGCGCGCATGCGCGTGAGGACGGAGACGCTGCGCTCCGGATCGGGAACGTCGCGCGCGACCTGCGTGACGAGACGCTCGAGCGTGTGCGAACCGCCGGCATCGAGAAATCCACGCGAGTTCGTATCGGAGTTGATGTAGACCACACCGTTGCGCCGCAATTCGTCCGCGTGCGTCTCCGCCCACTCCGTCGATCCGATGAGTCCTTCCTCTTCGCCGTCCCACGCTGCGAACTGGATCGTTCGCTTCGGACGCCAGCCGCTCTTCGCCAGCTCGCCGATCGCTTTCGCTTCTTCCATCTCCGCGACCAGACCGCTGATCGGATCGTTCGCGCCGTTGACCCAGGCGTCGGAGTGATTGCCGCGCATGACCCACTCGTCGGGATATTGCGATCCCGGCATGCGTGCGATCACGTCGTAGGCCGGCACCATGTTCCAGTTGAATTCGAGCGCGAGATGCACGCGCGATGGTCCGGGCCCGAGGTGATAGGTGATTGGGAGCGCACCACGCCAGTCGGGAGGCGCGACCGGACCGCCGAGCGCGCGCAGCAGCGGCAGCGCATCCGAATACGAGATGGGCAGCACGGGGATCTTCGTGATGACCTCGGCGTCTTTGCGGTCGATGCGCTTCGCGTCCGCGGTCGCTCCGATGCCGGGCGTGAGCGGATCGCCGGGGTGCACTGGCATGTCCATCACCGAGCCGCGTTGCGCGCCGTTTTCGTTGCGGAACGCGCCTTTCGGATAGACGTCGCCC
>DATAMS010000691.1:0-4559 GCA_036260495.1 Thermoanaerobaculia bacterium | reverse complement strand
AGAACATACGCCGATACCGCCGCTCCCGTCGCGTAGCCGTTTCGCTTCAGAATTTCCGCTAGTGTCGTCTTCGACGCGTCGAGCCGGAATCCCATGTTGTCCCGGACGCCCGTGTCAGCGGGCAAAAGGCCGGTGAGGATCGTCGCGTGGGAGGGCAGCGTCAGCGGACAGTGACTGAACGCACGATCGAAGACCATCGCCTCGCGCGCGAAGGCGTCGATTGCAGGAGTTTCCACACCTCGATAACCGTACGCGGGCAGGTGATCCGAGCGCAGGGTATCGATCGAGATGATGATGACTGGCGGCCGTTCGTCAACCTTCGGATTTCGCTCGCAGGAGGTTCCTGCAATAAGCGCAAGGCTGAGCAGAAGGACAGCTCGCATCGCAGAACAGGTCACGGACTTCATAGGAGGGCGAGCCGGAAAAAGAAGGTCCGCCGCGAACGGCGGACCCTCCCTGAAACGCTGAGGCTCAGAATTTCACGCGCGCTCCGAAGCGAAGCACGCGCGGGCTCATGAGCGTGGAGATGTGGTTGTAAATGGGCTTGGTGCCGTCCGCACCGACGTCCAGCAACGTATTGCGGTCGAGCACCGTGTGGTGGTCGAGTACGTTGAAGGCGTCCAGGGAGATATTGAGAGCGGTCTTACCCGAAAACTTGAAATCCTTGGCGATGCGAAGATCGAGGTTGGCGATGTTGGGAAGCCGGTTATCGTCGAAATTGGTCGACACAAGCAGATGCTTCGTCGTTCCCTCTTTCTTGTCCTTGAAGCTCACGTAATACGGGATCACGTAGCCTTCACGCCCGTTGAATGCGGCGCCGACGCTTACCTTCCATGGCAACTGGTAGACACCGGTGAGGCTGTAAGCCCAACGCGAGTTGATGTAGTTGTTCCCAATTCCGCCGCTGGACGCGACCTGCGCGCCATTGCAGATCGAGCAACTGTCAAACGAATTCGTGCTGTTGCTCAGCAGCGGCGACGGATCGATGATTGCGCCGGCCCCGACATGCTGCGTCCAGTCGGATAACGTGACGTTCGCGCGCATCATCCAATTGTTGGACATGCGCTTGACGGCGGACAACTCGAGATCCTGATACGTCTGCGAATAGTCTTTGCGATTCGTGAAAACGTAATTGACGGGAACCGGCACGCCCGCTTTGATCGTGTAGTACGGCACACTGTATGCCGTGCCATCGGGCAGCTTGCCGGTTCTGGTGCCGGCCAGCACGTAGTCAGCGCTCGTGTAGTAATTGCCGGCGCCGCGGGTTTTCTCGAACTGATTCCAGGTGAAGTCGGTGCTGTAGCGATGCGTGTAGTTCGCCGACAGCGCGAATCCAGGCGTAACCTCGAATTGCACGCCGCCGATGATCTCGTTCGTATTGGGCGCCTTCATGCCGTAGTCGACACGTCCTGGTGAATACCCGACATTCGTGTGATTCGGATCGATATTCGCAAACGAGTAAACGCCGGAAGCGAAGTCGATCTCATTCCTTTGGACGTTGCGGTCGCCGTTCAAGTCATCCCAGTAGTAATAGAGATACTGCACTCGATAGAACGGATTCGACGAGCCGACGTCGCTCGATCCGAGCTGATTGATGTAATGGTTGTAACTCCCGCGTATCAGAGTGCGTTTGTCTTTGCCGATCGCATACGTGAGTCCGACCCGAGGAGAGAATCCATTCCATTTCAGTGACTTCGAATCGCCCTGATAGTCAACAGCGGGCAGAATGTCGGGCACCAGCGGATTCGCCGGAACGGAGCTTGCGAAGTTCTTGGCGCTCTGCAGGTCATAGCGGCCGCCTGCGTTCACGACCAGATTGCCCCGGATGACGGTGTCGCCAACGTAGACATCTTTGTACTTTGATCCGAATTTCGGAACGGCATTCCGGGTCAACGCGGCGAGCGCCGAACCGTCATAGAAATTGCCGAACGTCTGGTTGCCCGGCCAGGACGTAATCGAGCTCGCCGGCGTGTTGCGGTACTCGAATCCCCACTTCAGCTCGTGATCGACCTTTGCCACGGTCACGAATTTCGAACCGTCGAGGCGGTAATCGTCCTGGGGAACATCCTGGTGGAAATAGCTGTACGTCCGATGCCAGCCCGACGTGATTCCTGGATGCTTCGCGGAATAGCTCGCGCTCGTCCACCATGCATTCACGTCGCGTCCGCCGATCGGCGTCAGCGTGTAGCCGTTCTTGATGAGGCCGACGAGGCCGGTCATATAGAAATTGTTTCCGAACGTCTGCGTGTCCTCGAACTTGATGACGTGTCCGGGGCCGCTCTGATCCGTAGCCGTCTCAATGGGGCGCGTAATGCTCAGGCCGCGGCCATGCACGGTCTTGTCATTGAACATGTAGAAGCCGGAACCGGTGTTCGACGGCGTAAGCTGGAGATTGAGCTTGCCGTTCCAACTCGTGATGTGCGTGAGCTGCGGGATCGTCGGCCCGGCGATGAAGTTGTTGATGTCGTTCTTCGAATAGGCGGCCCAGAGCCATAGACGATCCTTCAAGAGCGGACCACCGGCTTCGAACCCATAATCGTCGATATTATTGATCGAGTTTGCCGACGTGAGATACGACGTCGCTTCGGACGGAATCACAGCGTCGGACTGAAATTGCTTGTCAGTCCAGAAATAGCGACCCGATCCCGCGAACTCGTTCGTTCCGCGTTTCGACACGAGATTGATTTGTACGCCAGGCGTGCGCAGCCGCGGATCGGACCCGCCGGTGCTGATCTGCATGTCCTGGAACGAATCGAAGTCGTAATAGAAATCGGAGGTACCTGTTGACTGCATCTCGGTGACGTTGACGCCGTCGAGATTCCACTCTGTCTGATGGCGCTCGATCCCTTTTCCGATGAAGTAGGACTGTTGGCCGGACTGATTGCCGCCGACATTCACAGTACTAACGAGGACGCCCGGAACGGTTTGAAGAACGACCCAGGGATCGCGCGCCGATGGCACCTCGCGCATCTCCTGTTCGTTGATGTCCGAACCAGTACCTGTGTTGCGGACGTCGATCAACGGCGTCACTGCGGAGACGGTGATGGCCTCGGATACCGTTGGCGACATCGTGAAGTCGATTTCGGAGTTTGCTCCGATGCTGACATCGACCGGCCTGTGAGAAGTCGAGAATCCACTGAGCTCGGCGCTGACGTCGTAACGGCCTGGCGCCTGATTGAGGAATCGATAGCTCCCATTCGGGCCAGTGACGAAAACCTGGGGAGCACCAATCCCTGAGAGAGTGACCGTGACGCCCGGGATACCACTTGCCGAGGAGTCGGTGACTTTGCCGACGACATTTCCTCCCGCGGTTTGTGCAAACGCCATTGGAGCTGCCCACAACAGGATTCCCGCTACGATCGCCGCGAGGAGCGGTGCGTATCGGTGCAACGCATGGTTTCGCTTCATTGATCCCCCTTACCTTGTCGAGATGCTCTAGTTTTCGGACCTGACCGAGGAGTGAGACCGTGCACGCAATCGCGGCCTTTGTCAATGAAAGATGAGCACTTCGTGACCGCCTTATTTCCTGGACTCAGGTTGCGCGAAAACGAGCACGGAACTTCTGATGAGGATAGTAGACTCCGGGCGGGACGGAGAGCAATGGAACCAATGGAAGAACCGGGTGTGATCGAGCGAATCATTGCGACGGCGGAAGCGAGACTGGTCGATCTTTGCGCGATCTCATCGGAAAGCGGCAACGCAGCCGGAATTCGCAGCGTGGCAGAGCAACTGAGGCCGGAGCTCGAGCGCCATGGGCTGCGCGTCGACATCACCGACGAGCCGGACGCCAGCAGCAAACCTCAACCGGTCCTGATCGCCCGCGGTCCTGCTGCTGACGGCAACTCGCATCTTCTCCTCCTCGGCCACATGGACACCGTTCTTCCAGCGATCGAACCGCAGATTGAGGGGAGGACACTCTTCGCAACCGGTTCGCTGGACATGAAAGGCGGTTTGTCGATGCTCCTCGGCGCGCTCGACGTGCTCGCGGCTCGCGGCCAGCAGTTCCCGCCCGATATGCTCGTCGTACTCGTTCCCGATGAGGAATCGGAGAGTCTCATCTCAGGCGATTCGACGAACCGTTGGAGCAGGAACGCGCGTGCGGTGCTGGTCCTCGAGCCCGGACAAGCGCGCGCGAACGGCGAGACGCTCGTGGCCGGGCGGCGCGGGATGGTCGAGTGGAAGCTAGAAGTCACCGGGCGTGCGGCGCACTCGGGGCTCGCGTACTGGGCTGGCCGTTCGGCTGTTGCAGCCACTGCCGATTGGTGCGCGCAGGCGCAGGGATTCTCGAAAGAAGGCACCGCGCCGACAGTGAACATTGGCCGCCTTGTTGGCGGCGGAGCGGAGTTCGTGAAAGATCTCGCGCGGCATCACGATCTCGTCGGCACGTCACGCCAGCTCAACGTGATTTCCGACTACGCGATCGCCGAAGGAGAGTTCCGGTTCTTAACCGCGGAAGATGGAGACCGCACGCTCACTGCACTCAAAAATCTGACCACGGAAATCGCCGCGCGCTACGAAGTGACCGCCACGTTTACGCCAGGGATGAACGTCGCGCCCGT
>DATAMS010000688.1:0-7574 GCA_036260495.1 Thermoanaerobaculia bacterium | reverse complement strand
AAAACGATTGGCGGCATGGTCCCTCGTTGTTTCCCTTCGCAAACCGCCTCTCGCCTGATAGCGGCAATCGCTCAACCCTACGCCTTTATCTTAGAAACCAACCCCAACCGGGTTTTCAAATCACGGTTCAATTGGTCGGTTCGCTCGTGTTCTTCGGTACGATTGCAACCACCAGCGTCACCGCATTTTCACGGGATGGCGACGACGCAAGCTACCCTTGGTATGCACGTCTGGATATCGCTTCGCTCTTTCCTTCCGACCGATGCACTGGCTTCCGATGTGCCCCTGTGGGAGACATAGCATTGGTTGTAACACCGAGTGACAGCACGACGGAGTACTGGGGACTACTGAGCGTCACGGACAATGTCACTCAGGATGTCCTCATCGATTGGACACGATGAATCGCGATGCACCACTCGTTGGCCGCCCAATCCTCTTCGGATCAGTTGGAAGGGGTCGGTCAGACCCACAGTGAAAGTGACGTTGATTGTCTGTATCAGCTAGAAGGGGTCAGACCCCAAAGTGAAAGTGACGTAGATTGTCTGGGCCTCCTGCCAATGCCAGTTTTCGTCACTTCCACTTCGGGTCTGACCCCTTCCACAGGCGGTAGAAAAAAACTCACCGGCCGAACGCTCGGCGCAGCGCCGATCGCGCCGCCCAATAGCCGCACATGCCGTGCACTCCCCCACCGGGCGGCGTCGAGCTCGAGGCGAGGTAGATCCGGTCGTTCGGCGTTGAATATGGATCGCGGCGCAAAAATGGGCGCGCCAGGATCTGCGTGAGGTTGTTCGCGCCGCCGGAGATGTCGCCACCGACAATGTTGGCGTTGTACGACTCGTAGGCGGCCGTGTTCATCGTGTGACGCGCCAGGATGCGATCGCGAAATCCGGGAGCGAAGCGCTCGATCTGTTGTTCGATCGCGTCTGTCATGTCCTCGGTCGAGCCGTGCGGCACATGGCAGTAGCCCCAACCGGTGTGCTTCCCCACCGGCGCGCGCGTGTCGTCGAAAAGACTCTGCTGTGCGACTAGCACGAACGGGCGGTTGGTGCTGCGTCCCTGCCAGATGGTGCGCTCGTGAACGGCGATCTCCTCGATCGTCCCGCCGACGTGCACCGTTGCCGCTCGCCCGCACTCCTCGGCGCGCCACGGAATCGGTCCGTCGAGTGCCCAGTCAACTTTGAAGACGCCGGGACCGTAGCGAAAACGACGAAGGCGTTTCGTGTACGACGGCGGCAAGTCATCGCCCGCGATTGCAGCAAGTTGACGCGGCGTAACATCGAAGAGAACCACGCGCGACTTCGGAACGTCGCGCATCGTGCGGACCGGCGACGATGTTTGGATCGTGCCGCCGAGTGATTGGAAGTAACTGGCGAGGGCATTGGCAATCACGATCGAGCCGCCTTTCGCGCACGGCCAGCCGAGGGCGTGACCGGCCACGGCGAGAACGAGTCCGAACGATGCGGAGCCGGCGGCTTCGAGCGGCAGAAACGAATGCGCCGAGCATCCGCCGAAAAGTGCACGAGCGTGGTCGCCGCGGAATCGTTTGGCGAGAGCGAGCGCGGAGCGAATTCCGGCCAGTCCGAATCGCGCCATGAGCAGCGGATGCCGCGGTACGAGAGGCATCGGGCGCAGGATTTCGCCAAAGAGCTCGTGGGCGTTCTGCGCCAGCGGCGCCATCAGCCGGCGATACGAATCGCCATCCGCTTCAAGCGTGGCCGCCGTTTTCTCGATCGACATCTCGAGCACCGCAGCCGATCCATCGTCGAGCGGGTGCGCGACCGCGTAGGGAGATTCGCGCCACTCCAGACCATGATCCCTCAGCGGCAGCGTCCGAAGAAACGGCGAGACGAGCGTCATCGGATGAATCGCCGAACAGACGTCGTGCCGGAACCCCGGCAGCGTCAACTCCTCGGTGCGCGTCCCGCCGCCGATGGTCTCGCGAGCTTCGAGCACGAGCACCGAGAGTCCCGCGCTCGCCAGCACAACCGCGGCCGAAAGCCCGTTCGGTCCGGAGCCAACGACGACGGCATCGAATTCGGTCACGGCAACAGTCTTATCACGCGAAGGCGCGAAGACGCGAAGGAGGAAGTTCTTTCAAAGCCCTTCGCGGCTTCGCGGCTTCGCGTGAAAAAAACTACACTGCGCCCGATGCCGGAACTGACTGACGAATCGCCGCAGGGACGGCGCATTGCGGCGATCGCCTTGGGCAAGCGCGGCGGACCCGGATCGGTGGCCGCATTGCGCGCGGCACTGGCGCGCGAGGAGGTGTTATGGGTGCGTCCGTCGATGATCCTGGCGTTGGGCAAGATCGGCGACGACGACGCGCGGGCGGCGCTTGCCGAGGTCGAGCCGCGTTCCGAGACGGAATCGGAGGCGTTGCGGAAAGCGAAGGATCGTGTGAGCGCGCCGGCGACTGGGTTCGCGTGGCGCAGCGAGGCGGTGATCGATCGGTTGTTTGCCAGCGTGCCGTTCGGACTCGAAGATGTTGCGTTGGCGGAAGTAAGCGAGCGCGGCATCGAAGCGAGCGGCGTTCGGCGCGGCATCATTGCGCTGCACGCAAAACCGCTTGGACTTCGCAGCGCGCTTCGCTGCGCATATGACGTGCGCGTTCTGATCGCCGAGGGGGCGCCGGGCGCGTTCATGGAAACGATCGCGAAGGCGCGCGTGCCGTGGCGCGAGTGGATTCGCAGCGAGTCCGATGCACTCCCCTATCGATTCTCACTGGAAAATGTACGCGTCACGCGGCAGCAATTCAGCGACGTGCTGCGATTGGCGCGGGAGACGTTCGCGCCGCTCGGGCTCATCGATTCGCCGTCGAACTACGCCGCGATGCTTCGAGTGGAAGCGGACGCTGATGCGACGCGAATCTGGTTCGTGCCGACGTTCGAGCCGGACGAACGGTTCGTGTACCGGATCGCTGACGTCGGCGCATCGATCAATCCGGTGGTCGGCGCGTGCCTGGCGCGTCTCGTTCGCGGCAAGTCGTCGCGCGTCGTCGTCGATCCGACTTGCGGGAGCGGGACGTTGTTGATCGAGCGGGCGTTGCTCGATGATGCGAGCGTTTTATCGGGCATCGACATCAGTCCGACGGCGATTCGCGCGGCAACGGGCAATGTCATCGCCGCCAAGCTGGCCGCGCGAATTGCGATTCGACAAGCGGATGGCGGCGACTCCGCCGCGTGGCCCGATCGATGCGATGAAGTGCTGGCGAACTTGCCGTTCGGAAATCGCACTGAGGATCGCAATCTCGATGGACTGTACCGGCGTGTCATTGGCAACATCGGACGGACGCTCGCTCCCGGCGGCCGGGCCCTTCTCTACACGGCGCACACCAAGACGCTGATCGCCCTTCTGCGCCGCACGCCGCAGCTTGTCGTCCGCGAAGAACGGCGCGTCGAGAGCGGCGGACTGCAGGTCGGACTCTGGCTGCTGGAGCGGAAATGATCGATGCGGCGCTGCGTACAAGGCTGATCGCGTTTCTGCAGCCGCTGTATCAGGATCTCGATGGCGTCTCGCGTTTCGAGGAGATCGAGCGCGTTGCGGCAATCGCGCGGCGCCTGTACACGCCGCCTTCAAACGAAACCCGCGCATTCGAATTGCTGCTGCTGTTTCATGGGTTGGGAAAATGGATCGAGAAGATCGGCAATCGCTCGCGGGCGGTGCTGGTGACTGGCCTTTCCGACAATGAGCTTCGTTCGCTCGCTGGTTCGATCCGCAGGCTCGATGAACCGGTCAGTGATGCCGAGCGCGCGCTTGCTGCCGCGATCGTGATCGACTCCGCCGGCGTGCGCGGACTTGCGTCACGCCTTTCGCGAGCAAGGCGCGAAGGAAGCTCGATCATGGACGTCGTCCGCGATGCGCTGGCGGATGTGATCGTGCCGGAGTGGATGCCTTCCCAGGGTCGCAAGTGGCTCGCCGCGCGGTATGAGGCGCGGCGGGAAGTGTGTGCGCGAATCCTTCGGGAGGTTGGGTTGGAGGATTTGGGTTAGTTGGTCGGAAAGGCTTTTCACCACAGAGACACAAAGGACACAGAGAAAACCTTTGTGATCTTTGTGTCTTCGTGGTGAGAAAACATCTGGCCTACGTCCGCAAAACCCCGGCGCGCTCGAACACCTTTGCGTCGATGAAGAGGCGCACCAGCGACGCGTCGAGCAGGCCGTCGCCCACTTCCATCTTCAGGATGTCGAGGGCGCGGTCGGTGGAGATGGCGCGTTTGTAGGGGCGATCGTTTGCGGTGAGGGCGTCGTAGATGTCGGAAACCGTCATCATGCGCGACTGGATCGGGATCTCCAGCGCCGTCAGTTTGCGCGGGTAGCCGCGGCCGTTGAGTTTTTCGTGATGGGCGAAGGCGATGTCGGCGACGGCGGAGAGATCCTTCGTCCAGGGGATCTTGCGCAGGAAGTTGTACGTGTGCGTGACGTGGCTCTCGATCTCGGTCCGTTCCGCCGGATCGAGATTGCCTTTGCGGATGGAGAGGATGCGCACCTCGTCGTCGTTGAGCAGGCGCCGCTTGTCACCGAACTCCAGCTCGGCGAGTTGCTGCAGATATTGAAACTCCCCTTCCGGAAGAACGGTCGGCTCATTCGACTTCGTGACGAAGGCGAAGTCTTTCTGCATTTTTTCGAGGTGCTGCCGCAGCTCCTCTTCCGCCCGCTTCCCGAATTCCTTATAAGCCTCGGCTCCGTGATGCAGCAGGTAATCGAGCTTGCGCTTGTTCGACTCGTTCTCGGCCGTCTTCATCGCGAACTCGAAACGGTTGCGCAGCGTTTCGAGCTGCAACGGATAGAGCTTCTTCTCTTTGACCAGCACCTGCTCCCGGACGCCGACTTTGCCGAAGTCGTGGAGCAGCGAGGCGTAACGGATCTCGCGCACTTGCTCGGAAGAGAAATGCGTGTCGCGATACTGCTCGTCGTCGCGGTCGACGATGCGCGCCAGTTCGACGGTGAGATCGGCGACACGGAATGAATGTCCGGAAGTCGTCGGATCGCGTTGCTCGATCGCCGTGACTGCCGCGGTGACGAAGCCTTCGAACAGCCGCTCGATCGATTTGTAGAGCAAGTTGTTCTCGACGGCGACGGCCGCCTGCGCCGCCAGCGACCGCATCAGATCGACGGTCTCCGAATCGAACGGAACCACGTGATCGGGCACGGTCGCCGCAGTCAACTTCGGCGGCGCGCCGGGCTTGCGTCGATTGATGAGCTGCAGCACGCCAACGAGCTCACCGACGTGCGTGACCATCGGAAAGACAAGGATGGAGCGCGTCAGGTAACCGGTCTTCTCATCGAACGAACGGTTGATCGAATACTCGGCATCCGGCGGCAGCGAGTAGGCATCGTCGATGGCCAGCGTGTCGCCGGTGAGGGCCACCCATCCGGCCAGACTGCGGCGCGTGATCGGGAGCACCATCTCCTCGAATCCTTCGACCTTGATCGAATCGTTCTGCGCCAGTTTCCAGCGCAGCATCTTCTCGTCATCGACCTCATCGAGGAGATAGAGCGAGCCGGCGTCGGCGCGGGAGAGCTCGCGGGCTTTGGTCAGAATCGTCGTGAGCAGGACGGAGTGGTCGCGCTCGGTGGAGAGGGCGATGCCGACTTCGCTCAGCTCGCGCAATTCGCGCGTGCGCTCGCTGAGCTGCTGCTCGACCTGATGGGTGAGCTTCTTTTGATGGAGGATCTGATACGCGCGCTTGACGCCGCGCAACAACGACGCCTGCGACGGATCGGACGGGAGGTCGATGTAGATGTTTTCTTCGCCGAGCCATTTCGGTTCTTCATCGAGACCGATCCCGACGATGGCCGTGCATCCATCGAGCGACGACGGGCGGCCGTTGTTGATGGCGGAATCGACGAGGACCACGCGAAGTGCAGTCGGATCGGAAACGAGCTGATCCAGATTGGGGATGGATTGGGAGCTGATCGACGCGCCCGCCAAAGCGTCGCGGTACTTTCCGATCGGAAAGCTTTCGGAGTGAAACAGCGTCAGCGTCTGCATCGAAGTGGCGTGCGTGGGGTCAACGGGATTTCGCTCGATCTTCCATGCGGCTCAGGAACCGCTTACAATCCGCGCGCCCTCGGATTATGGCACCGATCCGGCGAGAATGTTGGTTCGCTGAACGACGTTGATGCCTGCCGGTGGCAACCCGTTTTTCTCAGGAGGATTCTTGGCAGCCTACACGACCGATACGATTACGCCGAAACACCACGATGCCCTCGTGGCGTGGCAGAAAAAACACTTTCCGGAGCTCGAGTTTCTGCAGGACAACTGGTCGAAGTACTACAACCAGACGCCGTTCCAGCTCTTCGCCAAAGTCGGCAAGCTGGCCTCCGAAAACATCAACTACGGACGCATGACCGGCCAGCCTCGCTTCGAGCAGGCCGGCGACATGGTCGGCAATATGTTTTACACGGCGCGCGACATTATCCGCGCGCAGGCATCGACAGAGCTCGGATCGATCCAGCAGCATCGTCTCACTCTCGAGGAAGCACCGAGCGATCAGATGAAGATGGCTGTGCTCCGCATCATGGCCGAGGAGCTGCGGCACGGGTATCAGATGTTCTGGGTCTTCGATCACGACAAGAGCTGGAAGAAGCCGGGTCATCCGGATGTGGCGCAGGACACGATCGATGAGCTGCTGGCGATGGAGCTCGGCAACCACGTCCTCGACGCCTTCAACATCCCGTTCGTCAACTTCATCGACAACGTCGTCTTCGCCACCGTGATCGATCTCGTCGGCAAGTACCAGCTCGAGATGCAGAAGGTCTTTTCGTACGCGCCGATGGCGCGCTCGATGGGACCGATGTTGTCCGAGGAGGGATTCCATATCGGAAGCGGGCGCGGATTTTTGCGCGATCTTGCAGTGGCCGCGCACAACGACACCGGCCGCTATTCGATCGAACAAATTCAGCAGGTGCTCAACGTCTGGGTGCCGCGCGGCGTGGAGATGTTCGGCAACGAGCGCGGCGGCGAGACGTCGATCGCGTTCGGATTCAAGGACCGCAACAACAGCACCGCGCAGAGCGAGTACTACAACGAAGTGCGCGAAGTGCTGGAGCTGGTGAACATCGCCGTGGTGCAAGCGAAAGTCAAAGACACACCGGCGCCGGAAGCCCGAACGATCGTGCGCGAGGTTCAGGACACGCGCGAGACGGTCAGCGGCATCCGTGCAGGCGATCTGCTTTACGCGCCTGATATGAAGTTTTTCCGCTCGCGCGGCATGGAAGAAATCGCATTCATGCCTTACGACATCAATGGCGACATGATCACGGAAAACGGCAAACCCATCGGCGGCGAAAAGTACGCGGCGTATCTGACCACCATGCTCCCCGACTATTACGTCGCCGGCAAGGAGTTCGCGAAGTACCGCGAAGCCCTCCTCGGGCGCGAAGCTCCGGCGCCGGGCAGCAGTTACGGCTGGTAGGTTCTGAAAACCGTTTCACGCGGAGACGCGACGATCGCGGGAGAACAACTCCGCCTCTCCGCGCCTCCGCGTGAAACGGTTTTGATGTTCGCCTCCTGTTTTCAAACTTCTGACTTGCGATTAGTCGTCCCTGCCGACTACCCTTCCCCGCGCATGT
>DATAMS010000579.1:0-20908 GCA_036260495.1 Thermoanaerobaculia bacterium | reverse complement strand
ATCGTCGAGGGAGTGCCGCAGGGCAAATCGCTCGACATGAACGAGACCGCGCCGGTCGAAAAGTATGACGCGCTCCTCCGCGGAACGAACACGTACGACGGAACCGAAGGCTCCGACATCGTCGTGATCACCGCGGGGCTGCCGCGCAAGCCCGGCATGAGCCGCGACGACCTGCTCTGGAAGAACGAGGAGATCGTCGCCGGCGTCACGGCCGAAATCGTGAAGCGCTCGCCGAAGTGCATCCTGGTGATCGTTTCGAATCCGCTCGATGCGATGTGCGAAGTGGCCCGACGCGTCTCCGGCTTCCCGCGCGAGCGCGTGTTCGGCATGGCCGGTGTTCTCGATTCCGCCCGCATGCGCGCGTTCATCGCCATGGAGCTGAACGTCTCCGTCGAAAACACCCACGCCTTCGTCCTCGGCGGCCACGGCGACACGATGGTTCCGCTGCCGCGTTACTCGACGGTTGCCGGCATCCCGATCACCGAACTGATCTCGAAAGAGCGCATCGACGCCATCGTCGAGCGCACCCGCACCGGCGGCGCGGAGATCGTCAACCTGCTGAAGACGTCCGCCTGGTACGCGCCCGGCGCCGCGACGGTGGAGATGGTCGAAGCGATCCTCAAGGACAAGCGCAAGATCCTTCCGTGCGCCGCGTATCTCACCGGCGAGTACGGCTTCAACAACCTCTACGTCGGCGTGCCGGTGAAACTCGGCCGCAACGGCATCGAGCAGATCATCGAGATCACGCTGACGCCGGACGAAAAGACAGCGTTGCAGAAGTCAGCGGACGCGGTGAAGGAGCTGTTCGATACGCTGAAGACTGCGGCCACTTAACCCAAAGCAGTCACGCGTGCCTCACGTTGCTTGGCCGACTCTCGCCCGGCTTCTTGCGGCTGCGTTGCGTCTTTCACGTGAAGAGCTTCCGGTCTTGGAGTCTCCCATTTCGAAAGGCTTTGCAGGATAAATGCGAAGGCCGACGCGATGAGCGTGGTGCTGAGGATTACACCAACGATAAACCTAACCAACGTAATCATTTGGTTCCCCCGCTCATGTATCCCATCACAAAGATTCCAGTCGTCAGGCTCAATGCTAAGCCGCCGAGAACCAACTCTGGCAGCATATTCAGAAACGTTGGCGACCTCAGGTCAGACGGTTTCCAGCGCCTGCGGTAAGCCAGAACACAACTTAGCAATAGGTTCGCCAGTACTGCGAGGACGCCGTACAGTGAGATTCTACCCCCAAGGTGTTCCTGCAACGTATGGTTCATGAACAGGCTTCCCGTTGCTCCGATGCTGAGGATCGTCATGTCCAGGGCAGCATCATTTGCCGCGTCCCAGTTGATCTTTTCGCGGCCGGATACGACCACGATGGCTAGGACAACGAGTCCGGCGAAGAAGGGAATCGCCAAGTGAGCAAGTAGATATTCCTGCATTGTGCGGTGATGAAGGCAGTATGGTAGGACACTCTTTCGGTAGAGACAACGATGGTCCGCGACCAGTATCGAGGAGTGTTCGAAATCAATAGTCGCGTTCGCAGTACGGCTTCTTGCCGGCTACGATTAAACATCCCATGAAAAAACTCGTCATCGATATCGAAACGGTTGGAACGCCGTGGGAAGAGCTGGACGCTTACGTTCGCGAGTACCTCATCAAGGGGCTCAACGACGGCGACGCGGAGGAGACGCGGCGGGCTGGCGGGCTCTCGCCGTTTCGCGGGCGCATCATCGCCATCGGCGTCATTAACATCGAAGATGGGCGTTCCTGCGCGATGTACGAAGTGCCGGGGCAGGCGCAGCTCGCGGTCGAGAAGAGCGGCTCGCGAACGTACATGTCGGGTAGCGAGAAGCAGATCCTGGAGAAATTCTGGGAGTTCTTCGACAGCGACTCGCGCTTCATCACGTTTAATGGCCGGCAGTTCGACGGACCGTTTCTGATGATCCGCTCGGCGATCAACGGCATCGTCCCGAAGCGTGATCTCGTCGGATATCGCTACGGCTACCATCCCAACTGCGATCTGCGCGAAGTGCTGAACTTTTTTGGCACCACCAACGCGCGGCAATTCAAATTCAACCTCGATCTTGCGTGCAAAGTCTTCGGCGTCGAGACATCGAAAGGCGAAGGTTTAGACGGACGTTCGGTCGAGACCTGGTACCGCGCCGGGCGGCATCGGGAAATCGCCGACTACTGTCTCGACGACGTGCGCGCCACTGCCGAGTTGTACGAGAAGGTGGCGCCGTCGCTGCTCATTTTCAACAAAGAGTTCCGCGAGGCGGAGGAGCGCGCGGCCAGAACGCGGCGCGAGATCGAGGCACAGCCATCACTGCCGATGACCTTCATTGAGTCGGTGACGAAGACCTCGATCGAGCTTTCGGCATCGCTCGATGCGCCAGAGAAAGTGGCGGTCGTCAGCGGATCGCATCAGGCCATCGTGCTCGAGAAACTGATTTCGACGGGCGAGCCGGAAGAAGAGATTCCGTCCGGCGCCTGATCGCGTGAGAAAATGCACGCGTGAGAGTCTTTCGGGCCCGCGTCTTCACGCCCATCGCTGATCCCTTCACCACGGATCCGGCGAAGTCCTACACGTACTACGACGATGGTTTTCTGGCCATCGACGGCGCTCGCATCGTCGGAATCGGCGACTGGCGCGACGTGCCGCGGCAGAGCTCCAGCCTGACGCAACTCGGACGCGACATCGTCATCGCGCCGGGATTTGTCGATACGCATCTCCACGCGCCGCAGCTCGAGATGATCGGATCGTACGGCGGCGATCTGCTCGAATGGCTGAACCGCTACACGTTTCCGACCGAGGCAAAGTTCAAGGATCCGAAGCACGCGGCGATGGTGGCGCGCGTTTTCTTCGATGAGCTGCTTCGCAACGGAACGCTTTGCGCGCTGATCTTTTCGACGATTCACGAAGAGGCCACCGACATCTTTTTTGCGGAGGCGGAGCGGCGCGGATTTCGCGCAATCATCGGCAAGACGATGATGGACCGCAACGCGCCCGACTCGTTGCTGGAGTCGCCGCGCAATTCGTACGAACAGAGCCGCTCGCTGCTGCAGAAATGGCACAAGCGCGGCCTGCTTCGCTACGCCATCACGCCGCGGTTCGCGCCGACGTCGACGCCGGAGCTGCTCGAAGCGGCCGGCCAGCTCAAGGCCGAGTTTCCCGACGCCTACGTTCACTCTCACATCTCCGAGAACCGCAACGAAGTGCAATGGGTTCACGACCTTTTCCCCGAAGCCGAATATGCCGACGTCTACGATCGCTACGGCCTGCTCGACGAGCGCACGGTACTCGCGCACGGCGTCTATCTCAGCGAAGAAGAGCTGGAGCTGCTGGCGCGCCGCGGATCCCGCATCGCACACTGTCCGAACTCCAACCTCTTCCTCGGCAGCGGCCTTTTCCGTCTCCACCACACGCTCGAAGCCGGCGTCGCCGTCGGCCTCGGCACCGACATCGGCGCGGGAACCACGCCGTCGATGTTCACGACGATGGCCGACGCGTACAAGGTCCAACAGGTTCAGGGTGTCTCGCTGAGCCCGATCCAACTCTGGTACCTGGCCACGCTGGGCGGCGCCCGCGCCCTCTCCCTCGGCGACGAAAGCGGCAGTCTCGAGCCCGGCAAATCCGCCGATTTCGTTATGCTCGATTTGAAATCGACGCCGCTGGTGGAGCTGCGTAGCGAGCGCGCCTCATCCGTCGAAGACCTGCTAGCCGGCCTGATCTTCACCGGCGACGATCGCGTCGTCCGCGAATGCTGGATCGGCGGGCAAATGGTGGCATCGCGGTAGCGAGGGTACGCGGGCGGTCGTGAGGTCTCGCAGCGTCACCCCAAGTGACGCATGCCTCCGCAACCTCGAAACTCCGCAACCGCGTTACTGGCAACGCTCTTGCGCCGTCTCAGCTTCGGGAGGCACCCATGAAACAAATACGAGCGATCTTCATCTTCGCGGCGCTTTTTGCTGTCGCCGCCTTTGGACAGGATCGTACTGTGTGGCGGACGAGCGCGGACGTGCAGGAAGGCGGACGCGGGAGCATCACTGGGACCGTCGCGGACACGATCGCGGGTCGTGACCGCATCGTGGTCACGCCCGATGACGCGCTGAGCGATCAGGTCATCATCGACACCGACTCGGTCTCGACGCAGTACAACGGTTTCGGCGGAACGATCAACGGCGCGCCGGAGATCTTCATGGGCTCCAGCGGATTCAACAACGTCCGCGTCGGTGACAGGATTGAGGTGCGCGGCACGGCGGGCGGAAGCAGCGTCGTTCGTGCCGAGCGTGTCACTCTTCTCGGCCGCCCGGTCGACGCGCCGCAAACAGGAGTGGGCCAAACGCGCACGCCGATGTCGGTCTCGACACCAACCGCATCAGGCACCAGACCGAGCACCGTTCCCGATCGCCCCGGCCGTGTCGAAGGCGTTCTCCAACAGATCAACGCCGAAGCTGGACGGCTTGTGATCGTGACGGATCAGCGCGAAGTGCTCACAGTGCGCACGCCGCAGCGAACACCAGTCAGCTATCACGGCGACACCTTCCGAATCTCGAATCTCGAAGTCGGTGACCGCATCCGCGTCGAGATCAATGGCGGCGCCGCCGGTACCGACCTCAGCGCGCGCTCGATCGAGGTGACGCAAAGCGCGAATGAGTCGGGCTCGCGTACGAACGGCGTCGGCGCATTGAGTGGCCGCGTGACACGTGTCGATCGCGGCAACAATGTCATCCAAGTCGATGCCGGCCGCGGTTCGGTCGCAGTCGATCTTCGCGCGACGACCGATCCGGACGGCAAAACCGTTCGCGCGCGTGACGTGCAGGCAGGCGATCAGGTCGAGCTCAGCGGTTCGTACACGGGATCAACATTCGTCGCAACAACTCTGCGCTTCACCGATCAGAACAACGTTGCGCCCGCACCCTCAGTGAACACCGTCCCCTCGCGCATCGTAGCCGACCTCGGCGTCGTGACGATTTACGGCATCGTGACGCAGACGCTCGCGGACAGCCCGCAACTCGTTCTGCGCGACACGGAAAACGACCGGCTGATCACCCGCGTCTATGCACTCGACGACCTGCCCATCCGCACGAAAGCGGGCACATTGTCGACCGCCGCCCGGCTGCGCGCCGGCGACTCGGTGGTGATCAAGGCCTATCGCGACGGCGATGGAAACTACATCGCGCAGACGGTGAGGGTGCGTTAGTTTGGCGCCGAACCTACTCTTAGACGCATCGGCACTTGTCGAAACCGAAATTGCCGGAGCTGTGGGAGGAATTGGTACTGGAGTAGGCGCCCTTATTTTTAAGGTGTGAGCCGACTCTCGTGTGTACCGTCGCGCCAGCACATCGGCCGTCTGTTAGATGGAAACACGAGGCAAGTGATCACTTTTGGAGTCTAGGGTAGGAAAAGTGCTCTCCGAATCACTCCTAACTTAGAGGTGATTCATGCGCTGGCCCGAAGTGCTTGCAGTATTGGTTGGGATCGCCGGTGCAGGTTTGGGCGTATGGCTGCTGCTGCGCCGACCGAAGCTCCTCCTCAAGCGGGCAGACCTTAGAATTCGTGATAATGAAACCGGCTGGCTACTTCTATCGCCACCACCTGACGAAGTCAGCGAGATGCGAGCGGCTGAGCGACGCGGAGCGCTCCTGAATCGATTTGGAGCGAGAGCACTAACTTTCGAGATTCTAGAGGAACTTCCGATTGGTGCTTCGACCGAGTTCATCGAAAGCCCGCCGGGCATCGAGTCAAGTGTACGCGAGTTTGTAACGAGAACGGGGCCGTTCGCACAGCTGGCTCGGGTGAGTTGGGAGGTTCAAGATCGGAACCTTCTGTTGCTCGAACGGGTCTCTGACTTGATAATCGGCATTCGTCGCCGACATGAGCGACTAGATGATGGCGCTGTCGTCCGCTTAGATTCCAAGGCGAAGGACGCTCCGATCGTTGTTCTTGAAACGGATGCGCCCGATATTTACTCGCCTGACTTAATGCGCTTTCGCGACTGGCTTGGAGTCGGCGTTCGGATTACGCGCTCTTCCAGACCGCGGATGCAGGGTCGCTGCAAAGCCGGTAACGGCCTCGACGGCACCGTGGGGGGAATTGTTCAGTGTGGATACGATACTTTCGGTCTAACCTGCGCTCATGTCCTTTCAAAGGAATGCCTGTCCGCCCATCACCGCTGCGCTGTAACGAATGAGTCGATTGAGCCAGACGCGGCCTTGCTTCGAACGGAGATGCCTTGTTTTACTTTTCCTTCCGTTCCGCGTCAATGTACGGTCGCCTCCGTCGAAGATGTAAATCAGATGCTGAGAACACACGGTAACGTTTCTATGCGGCCGGTGGTTCATGGTCGCGGCGAAGGTGCGGCCTACACGCGAGTGAGTTTCTTTTCAACCGGACTGGTTGATTACCATTTTCCTCACGTCGAGATCAGACCTAAGCGAGAAGGCATAGACCGGCTAACTGGCGGATATACGACAACGTCTCGGTTTAGTGACGGTGGCGACTCGGGCTCATGGGTTTTTGAGAAAGGAACTGACAACTGGATTGGTCTGCTGGTCGCTGGCGACTCAATTGAGCGTTCTAGTTTCGTTGCGGAGTCGCAACCCCTATTTCGATATATCGGTCTAGTACTCAAATCGAGGAATGTTGATCTGTTTAGCTACTAGTGGAGGACGGTATGGCCGATCCGGTGCACCTTCAAAGCTTCTTCACACTAGCATCCGTCGCGACGTTTGCCGGTGCGTCTGCATCGGTTGTGGCTGTAACCAACACCATTCGCTCACTCACGCCCTGGCGGACGCCTTGGATTGGATACGTCGTCTGCCTCGCGCTAGCGTTGGTCGGGGCGAAGGCCGTGGGGAGCTTGCATGGAAGCGTCGATGTGTTCATCGCTTTCCTAAATTCTTGCTTGCTCTTTTGTACTGCCGCAGGCATTCAGGGCATTTCAGTCGCCGCCGGTGAGGCCGGAAAGCCCAAGATCCAGCAACAAGGAGCAAAGCCCGTGAAATGGCTTTCTCCCTGGTTTAGGTCTTCGTAGTATTCGCTTTCTGTCAGTTATTTGGAATAACAAACCTCCCCTAAGCGTCGAACACATTGCGATGGAGAAGCCCGTTCGACGCACTCTGCTACCCGGCGTTTCAGATGCCGCCGTACCCCCTCCCGTCGTCATCGATTCGCGCGTCGTCGTCGCAAGGGCACGCCGCCGCGCGATCGTTCGCGACACCGTCGATTTCCTGCTCCTCGTCTGCGTCGACGGGCTTTTCCTCCGCTTTCCGGGCGCGCACGTCCCCTTCCTGGACCGCGGCGATTCGCTGATGGTCGTGGTCGGTTTGAACGTGATGCTGATCGCCTATCTCTGGCTCGCGCGCTCGATTCCGCGATGGACGGCACGCCGCGTGGCCACGACGTGGAGTCTGGCCGAGCGCACACGATTCTTCAGGAGCGCTGCGCGCTGACGAGGCGTCCCAACACGATCAGCAGAACCGCGGCAGCGACGCCGATCGCGATCCCGAACAAGCGCGACTCACGATGCTTCGCCGGAGCTTCAGTGGTTGGCTCTCCGATGAGTGCGATCGATCGCGCCGGTTGTCCGATTAGTTGCGATGAGATAAGCGCGAGGTCATAGCGCGGCGCGGCGATCGACGGATTGCCGTACAGCAGCGTCAACGGCGTTCCGGGACTCACGAATCGAAGAGCAAAGCCAGGCAGCCGCAGGGTCGCGGAGACGATGGGAAGCGGCGCGTTGTCACCTTCATCGACGACGACGTCGATGGCACGGCCGCTCGTCAAACCTGCTTGTAGCGAGCGCGTGCTCTTCCAATTGAAACGATCGATCACCTCGGCCTCGCGTCCGCGGCTCTCGTCGAGCGGGCGCCGCAACACGACATCGCGCTCGAACACGCTGGCACTTGTGGTCAGCTCCAGCACCGTGCCGTCCGGCATCGACTCGTAGGGAAGTGTCAGCCGGTAGACGGATTGCTTTCCTTCGCGGGTCGCGGGTGGAACCGCCAGCGTGACGATCGCCGGAGTTTGCAGCGGCACGACGAGATAGGGAACCTGATTGCTCTTCGCATCGACGATGCGCACGTCCTGCAGCGCGCGGCTTCGCAGGAGAACGTGAGCATCGAGCGTGAGCGACACGACGCCAGGCGGAATCGTTCCGAGCGGCCGCGCGTAGAGAAACTCGCTCCGATCGACGTTTGCACCCGTCGGAACCTCCGGCACCGTCAGCGCGGCCAGCAGAAACGCGGCAACGATCACGCCGCCTCCTCGGTGGGCGGCGCTGCTTTTCGAATCACGAATTTCTGCAGCAACACGCCGACGAGCAGCAGCGAGATGGTGAGCCCGAGGAGCGAGCCGACGCGATAAAGGCCGCCGAGGCGGGCGAGATCGTGCAGGAAGCACTTCAGCACTGTGACGAGCAGCAGAATGATCGAGGCGATGCGCGTCGCGCGGCTGTGAAGCAGGAGGCCAGCGATCAGCATCGCCACGGCGAAGACTGCCCAAGCGATCGTGTAAGTCAGATCCTGCGCCAGCGACGACGAGAAAAAGTTGAACGTCAGCACGGAGCCTGTAGCGTAGTAATCGGCGATCTCGATATTGACGAGGAAGAACAACAGGATCGTGCCGCCGGAGCTCAGCACCGGCCGCGCAAAGACGTATCGCTTCGCCTCGGAATCCGGTAACAAACGCGCCGCCGCGAAGAACGCCGCCGCGCTCACGACGTACGTATAGAGGTACCAGTTGACGATCGGCATCCGACTGGCGGCGTGGATGAAGACGTCATCAGCGAAAAACAGCCTCACGAAGACCGCCGCGAAGAGCGCGCCCGACCAAATCAACAGACCGCGGTGCGCGATGCGGCGGAAAAGCCAGATCAGCGCCGCCGCTTCGAGCGCCCACGCGATCGTGATCCACTGCCGTGCGAGCTGCAGCGGAATGGCGACGGTGATGAATGCGAGCGCCGCTCCGGCCACCATCGCCAATCGCGAAAGCAAACGCTCGGTCGCTGGCTCCACGCGCAGCAAGCGCCACAAAAGGAGCAGCATCAGGGCCGCCTGAAACAGAGGGAGCACGCCGATCGCGTAGTTGTAGCCGGCGTCTCGGACCGCGCCGCGCGCTACGACGAAGAACGGCACGCTTGCCAGCACCGCGGCGAGATATGGATACAGGGAGCGCTTCGCTCTGGCGCCCAGCAGCAACGGATAGAGTATGAAAATCGCGTAGATCGCGCCGGAAAACGTGAGACGCGTTCCGGGCGTCGATGTACGCGCAAGGGCGGCCGCGATTGCCAGCACGGGCACCGCGATGACGGCCAGTTCGTGCCACTCCGTCAGCCACGTCACCGCCAGAATCGCGATTCCGATCGCCAGATGCGCTGCCAGCAGCGAAGAGAAGAGCGGAGTGCCGGTCGAGTAGCCGGCGATGATCAGAACGATATCGCCGAGGAAGAGTGCGATCACTGCGGCGACGGCGAAGCGCCGGTCGATCCGGAACCAGACGAGCGCCATCGCGCACACCGCGAGCGCCGCACCGATTGCGACAACCGGCCACGGCGCGGCCTTCGTATTCGCAGCCCACATCATCAATACGATCTGCGACGCGGCCATCGCCACGGCCATGAGATTTCCTCGGCGCAAATAGATCGCGGCAACGCCGATCGCAAGATCGAGCACGAAGAGCACCGCGAACAACGGCCACGGCGGAAAGGCGAGCCGCGGCTGCGCGGCGATCACAAGCAGGAAGAGATGTCCGATGAGTCCGAGATAGGTCGTCCCTGCATCTTCATCGGCCCCGCGGCTCAGCCACACGCCGCCGCCGGTGGCCAGCAGCGCAAATCCCCCGATCACCGACAACGCGGCGACGAGGTTCGCGGCATTCATGGCCGAAGCGCACCAGGTGGTGATGACGATCCAGGAAAGGACGATCGCCGCGGCCGCCAGCACCGCATGCTCCTTCTTCCGCGCCTCGGCAATCGCACCCGCGTTGATGATGACGAGAAGAATCGCCAGCACCCAGAGCGCGTAGGAAGCCACGCTTCCGGTGGCCAGGAAGAAGAGAATCGCGATCGAGCCGAGAATCAGACCGAGCATCGTTCGCTGCGAAACGATCTCGCGGCCAAGCCGGCGTCCAATGATCGGAACGCCGATGAAGAGCAGCGCGAAGGCGGCGTAGATGAGAAGCGCAGTGGTCAGATTCGCTGGGGTGATGCTTTGTGCCGACCAAACGCCCTCGGTCACGATCGCAAGGAACGCCGCAACCGCGTACGCCTCGCCGGCGTGATGGATGAATGCGTAGGCCGCGATGAGCGTGACCAGCACGAAGAGCGTGCCGAAGAGAAGCAGCGGTGCGGCTGCAGGAATCGGCGTCGCTGCAAGAGCCGGCAGAATCAGCAGCAGCAGCGGAGCGAGAACGTTGCGCGGATTCGGCGCGAAGTGCGACAGCACAAGTTGCACGACGACGAAGCCAGCAACCCACGCCAGGATCGCCGGCCATGCCTGCGGCGTGTACGACGACACGCGCCACACGAGAAGGACCAGCGCGATCGTGCCGCCGCCGAGGAGATGGAGCCAGGCGGGACCGCGAACGATGGCGATCACCGAAAGTCCTGACGTGATCAACAGGAGGAACGTGAAGAGGACGTTGTATTGAACGCCGTAATTCGCCACGGCGGCGACATAGATCGCGAAGAGCAGCGGCAGGCCCGCTGACGAAATGGCAACGAGATCGAAGCTTCCTTGTGCAGCATCGGCGCGGCGCCGCATCCAGAGCGAAGCTGCGGCAGCTGCGGCGAAGACCGTGAAGATTGCCACCGCAAGTGGAAGCTGCGAACCGGTCAGGAACTTGCCGATCCATCCCCATTCATAGATCACTGTGAAGATGACGCTGAGCGCGGTCAGCAGCGGCCAGCGCCGGCGAATCGCTACCCACATCAAGCCGACGTTCAGCAACAACAGATACGAGAAGAGTGCGATCGGCTTGTTCTCACCGGTCGAAAGCAATGCCGGCGTCGCGAAGCCGCCGACGAGTCCGAGCAGGGCGATGAAGACGGAGTCGCGCCGGATCGATAACAACACCGCGATCGCCGTCACGAGGAGCATCAGTGCGAAGACGGCTGTGGCGGGCAGCAGATGCCAGAGGGCGTGAATGGCGAAGAGCGTCGCGTAGAGGATCGCGATGCCGGCGCCGTCCATCGCGTTCGCGGTGAACTCGTAGTTGCGTGCCACGCGCAGCTCGCAAACCAGCAGCAGCGTCACGCCAGTCAGCAATCCGAGCGAGGCGCGCACCGGCGGACTAAGCCAGCCATGCTCGACGGAGTAGCTGAGAAAAAAGAGCGCTGCCAGCACGAGCGCGATTCCCGCGATCCATGAGAAAAGCTTCACGCCGATGAGCGACTCCCAGTCGAAGGGTTTCTTTGGCGAGGGTGTGGGGCGTGGGGGGTGGGGCGTGGGAGGAGGCGGGGGCGGCGGTTCCGCTCGTGGAGGTTCGGGCGCCGTTGCGGCGAACGCGTCCTCGGGCACAGGCGTCGTCGCGGTGTAAGCCGCGACTGGTGGAACAACGATCGGAGCCGGCTCGGGAATCGGAGACGCAGCAGACACCTCGGGAACATTAGCCACAACGTTCTCGCGAGCGGCGGCGCCGCTCCACGCGGGCACGAACTCCGGTCCCTCGGCGGCCGGCGCCGGCCGCACGTCCTCGTCGGCGAGACCGCCCGCGGCACTCTCCGCCCGTGACACCCGCTGCGACATGCGCTCGAGGCGCCGCTTCAACTCGGCGACTTCTCGCGTCGCCTCGCCTGCGCGGGCGGACGCGCGAATCGCAACCACGAACGTGATCAGCGCAAAGACCGCGACAAGAAAAACCACGCAGCCAAGTTGTTCCATTGGACCGGCAAAGGATACCGCGTTAACGAAAAACGGCGGCCTCGTATAGGCCGCCGTTCAACGATTGCAGCGACAGAATCGATCAGGCTTTGTGGGCTTTCGGCGCCAGCAGCACTTCGCGGCCGACGAGGTAGAGGACGAGCACCAGAACTGCGAACGGAATGCACGAGAGAAGGTCGGCACTCGCGCCCGTAACGAATGGATTCGACGACGCCCACTTGTCGAACGTGTCGTTGTACTTCTGCATGAACGGCACGCCGGCCATGAACGCGATCAGGATTCCGGCGATCGCGCCGCCCGCGATGTAGCCCGACGCCATCAAAACGCCCGGGCTCTTGTCACCTTCGGCCACCAGTTGCTCTTCGGTCAGGTTCACGCCTTTGAACTTCTTGCGCACGTACAGATCCGACAACCAGCGCACCATGCCGCCGATAAAGATCGGACTCGATGATGACAGCGGCAGATAAACGCCGACCGCGAACGCGAGCGACGGAATGCCCGACATCTCCAGGACCAGCGAGATCATCACGCCGAGAAGCACGAGACCCCACGGGAGCTGCCGGTTGAGGATGCCTTTGATGATGTACGACATCAGCGTCGCTTTCGGGGCATCGAACTTTTTCGGCGCGAGCTTGCCGTCGGCGAGGAACTTGTGCGTGCCGTTGATGCCGGGATCGACGAGGAACTGTGGTGTGCCGGTGGAATCGACGAGGTACTGCGTCGCCGCTGCACCGCCCGGAGGCGCGTGGTGCCACACGAGGTAGTCCTTGCCTTCGTAGGTCTTGTGCGTGGTCAGCGTTCCCGCATCGGTGTGAAGATCGGCGGGCCAGTTCTCGACCTGCTTCAGCGCGCCGCCCTCTTCGCCGTTCGCCGGCTCCATGCTGACGCGGGGCACGTAAACGCTCGCGGCCGAGTTCAATTTCAAGAGAATCGGCCCGAGGATGATCGCCGAGGCGAGCGCGCCGATGAGGATGGCGATCTGCTGATTCTTCGGCGTCGCACCGACGAGGAAGCCGGTCTTCAAATCCTGCGACGTCGTTCCGCCATTCGATGACGCGATGCAGACGATGGCGCCGATCGATAGCGCTGTCACGTAGTACGTCGATCCGGTCCAGCCGATGACGAGAAAGACCAGACAGGTGATGAGCAGCGTGGCCACGGTCATGCCCGAGATCGGATTCGACGACGAGCCGATCTCGCCGGTGAGTCGCGAAGAAACCGTCACGAAGAGGAATCCAAGAATGACGATGAGGAGCGCGCCCATGATGCGCGCCGCCGCGCCGGTGCCGCCGACGTACAGCGGATTCGCCAGCGCGATGACGGCGACGAGGGCGAAACTGCCGATGAGGACGAGCTTCATCGAGAGATCGCGATCGGTGCGCTCCATCCCTTCACGTGCCGAGGCGCCGCCGCGAAGATCCTTGAGCCCTTCCTTCATCCCGTGCCAGATCGTCGGGAGCGAGCGGCCGAGGCTGATGATGCCGCCCGCGGCCACGGCGCCGGCGCCGATGTAGAGGATGTAAGCGTTGCGAATCGCGCCCGGCGACATGTCTTTGATCAGTCGCGTCGTCTCCGGAGCGAGCGGCGCAAGCAAACCCGCGCCGAAGAACTTGATCGCCGGGATAAGGACGAGGTAGGCCAGCACGCCGCCAGCGCACATGATCGAGCCGATGCGTGGGCCGATGATGTAGCCGACGCCGAGGAGCTCGGGCGAGATCTCGGCTGAGATCGAGCCGGCATTGAACGGCGGTCCGAAAACCCTCTCCGGCGTGTCCTTCCAACCGCGGAAGGCGACGTTGAGCGCTTTGTAGAGCAAGCCGATTCCGAAGCCGGTGAAGATCGTCTTCGCGCTTGTGCTTGCGCCGCCGAGCGCTTCCATCTCGCGCCTGGCCGACTCCGAAGCCGCCGCCATCGATTCCGGCGACGCGCCCGCCTTCAGCACCTCAGCACACGCAGTTCCTTCCGGATACTTGAGCAGTCCGTGCTGCTGCACGATGAGCGCGCGCCGTAGCGGGATCATCATCAGGATGCCGAGCAGTCCGCCGAGGATGGCCACGAGCATGACGCGCGTGATCTCGAGATCGAAGCCGAGAATCATGATGGCAGGCATCGTCACGCCCACGCCGAACGCGATCGATTCGCCCGCCGATCCCGCCGTCTGCACGATGTTGTTCTCGAGGATCGTGGCGTCTTTGCCGCCGAGCTTCGAGAGGATGCGGAAGAAGGTGATGGAGATGACCGCGACGGGGATCGAGGCGCTGACGGTGAGGCCGACTTTCAGCACGAGATACAGCGACGACGCGCCGAAGATCATGCCGAGAATGGTGCCGACGATGATCGGCAGCGGCGTCAGCTCCCGCATTTTCGTCGCGGCCGGGATGTACGGTTCGAACGCGGGGGGCGCGGGCACAGGGGCGAGCCCGACGATGTCGGGGTATTCGTTTTCGACAGTGCTCATTTAGTCTCCTGCTGGGAGAAGCTGGCTGATTGCCGATTCAGGCATGCATCGGGCAGGCCATTCTACATCGGGTAGAACTCCTGAAACGGCTGCTGAGATCGCACGTGTGGCGGCCTGCATCGCGGACTCATCAGGCGTTATCATTTTTCCGTATGCCCGATCCCACCGTTGAACAACACTTCTCCGGCCGCGCGGATCATGTGCGCAGGATCTACGACACGATCGTCGAGACGTCGTCAGCCTTGGGCTCGGTCGCGCAGGACCCGAAGAAGACCTCGATCCACCTCAACCGCCGCGTCGCCTTCGCCGGCGTGCAGACGCGCAAAGACGCACTGATCCTCACGCTCAAGTCCGACCGCGACATCAAGCACCGCCGCGTCCACAAAACGGAACAGACGTCCGCGAACCGATGGCACTTCGAAGTGCGGCTGACCGCGCCGGAAGAAGTCGACGATCAGATCCGCAAGTGGATCGAGGCGTCGTACGAGCTGGCGCAGTGATCCCGCCGGAAGAGCGCCTCCGCGCCGCGATCGAATCCGCGTCCCTTCGCCTCGCCGCAATCTCCGACGCCGATGCCGCGAAAGCGGCGGCACTCGGCAAGTGGTCGCCCAAACAGATCATCGGCCACCTGATCGATTCCGCCTCGAACAACCACCAACGCTTCGTCCGCGCCAACTTCACCGAGGATCTGATCTTCCCTGGCTACGATCAGGAGAAGTGGGTCACCCTCGGCCAATACGCGGACGCGCCATGGTCTTCGTTAATCTCGCTATGGCGCGAGTTCAATCTCCAGATCGCGCGGGTGATGGAGGCGACGCCGACTTCCGTCCGCGACCTACTGCGACATCGACATACCCTGCATCAGCTGGCGTGGCGCGCAGTCCCCGAGGATCAGCCCGCTTTGGTATTTCATGAGCGATTACGTGGACCATTTGGAGCACCATTTGGGGCAGATTCAGGAAGGTCGTGAGTGAGAGAGTTTGATCCACCCTGCCGTCGCGCTGTAAAGTATTCATAGGCGGAGGACGCCTGTGCGCGTATGGAATCACGACTCGTCTTCAGCCGGTTACCACATGAAGCAGCGACCAACGAATATGGACCTTCCCATCGTCTCCAATGTGCTCACGTCAACGAGAAGATGTGCGCCAGCGGGTTCATCGGCGGCGATCAAAGCTACGGCGTCGGATTCAGACGGGTTCACGCATACACGGGTCCACTTCCCGAAGGAGAGGACGGCATCGAATTCTGGACAAGCGTGCCGCCAGATCGTGGCACGCCACCACAATTTGCGTATTGGAGCGATGGTTCCGACGGTGTCAGTCCATTGGACCTCGGGGGATCGCGAGATCGTCGCCATTGCGGCGACGATCGTGAAAAGGGTAGACAGCTATGCCTATTGCCGCTGCAAAACTTGACACCGTTCCTCGCATCGAGACGGTTCTAACTCTCCGCGCCTCGCGCGATGACATTCGCAAGTTGTGGCCCAGAATGTCGCCCGTTGACGAGCTCGCATCACCCGGTCCTGCACGGTTGGTCAACATTGACTTGTCGAACGGATACAAGGCTTCGGTTGTGTTCCATGAGCGCAAGCAGCTTGTGGAAATACTGGCACCCTTGGAAGTCGGAATCGAGGCTGGACTCGCCGGCCTGCTCTTCGAACTAAACATCTCGCCGGAAGCTCTTACGTGGGTGCACGATCGCATCAATCGGCACGCGCTCTTGGCAATGTTGGTTCCTGAAAGAGCGTAGGCAGGCTCACCGCGAACGTTCGATGTCTCCCCACTCGCGTACGTCAAGCTGCGGCAGTAGCGCGAGCCAAATATCGTCCCGTAATACTTCTCTCACACGCCGCAATCTCCTCGGGCGTTCCGACAGCGAGCAGCTCCCCACCGCCATCTCCACCTTCTGGGCCGAGGTCGATGATGTGGTCGGCGGCTTCGATGAGTTGGATGTTGTGCTCGATTACGAGGACCGAGTTGCCGCGGTCGATGAGGTTGCGGAACGTTTTGATGAGTTGGGCGACGTCCGTGTAGTGCAATCCTGTTGTGGGCTCGTCGAAGAGGAAGAGGTGACCGCTGTCGCTCTTTGTGCTTTCGGAAAGGAATGACGCCAGTTTGAGGCGCTGCGCTTCGCCGCCGGAGAGTGAGGCGGTGGATTGGCCGAGGCGGAGGTAGCCGAGGCCGACGGAGCGGAGGGCGGCGAGCTTCTTGAGGAGGGCGCGTTTGTCGACGAAGAACTTCATCGCTTCGTCGACGGTCATCTCCAGAATGTCGTTCACGTTTTTGTTCTTGTACGTGACTTTCATGACCTGATCCTTGAAGCGCTTGCCACCGCATTTGTCGCAGACGACTTCGACGTCGGCCAGGAACTGCATATCGATCGTTACCGTGCCGGCGCCTTCGCATTCGTCGCAGCGGCCGCCGACGGTGTTGAACGAGAACATGCCGGCGGTGACGTTGTTCAGTTTCGCCGCGGTCGTCGCCGACATGATCTTGCGGACTTCGTCCCAAGCCTTCACGTAGGTCGCCGGATTCGAGCGCGTGGAGCGGCCGATCGGCGACTGATCGATGAACTGCATGTCGTAGATTTTTTCGGTGCCTTCGAGCGCGGCCACGCGGCCGGCGTCGAGTCCCGTGGCGCCGCGGACGTCTCGTTGGTAGCGGTTGTAGAGGCAGTTGCGAATCAGCGTCGATTTGCCCGAGCCGGAGACGCCGGTGACGGCGACAAACTGACCGAGCGGAATGGTGACGTCGGTGTTCCGAAGGTTGTGTTCGCGTGCGCCGCGAATCGTGATGGCGCCGAAGCCGGCGTCGGCTTTTCTCGCAGGCACGACATCGGCGTCCCGCTCCTCGCTCGGAATCACAGCCGGCCGCGGCGGTCCGACGTACAACACTGAGCCGCCGTATTCGCCCGCGCCCGGTCCCAGCTCGATCGTCTGATCCGCGCCGGCGATGATCGTCGGATCGTGCTCGACGACGATCACCGTGTTGCCCGCGTTCTTGAGACGCTTGAGCACCGCCAGCAGCCGCTCGCTGTCGCGCGCGTGCAGACCGACCGTCGGCTCATCGATGACGTACATCGTCTCGGTCAGCGAGCTGCCGAGGGCGGCGGCAAGGTTGATGCGCTGCGATTCACCGCCGGAGAGAGTGCGCGTCTGGCGATCGAGCGTCAGATACGAAAGCCCGACCTCATCGAGATACGTCAGGCGATTGACGATCTCGCGGCGGAGATGTCCGAACTTCGACTCCTCCGACTTCGCGAACGGCAGGTACTCCCAGAATCGCCGCGCGTCCCGCACGTTCATCGCGAAGAGATCGTTGACCGTCTTGTCGCGGAACGTCACGTACGACGCGGAGATCTTGAGCCGCGAGCCGTGGCATTGCGGGCAAGGCTCGTAACTGCGGTACTTGGCCAGCTTCACGCGGACGTGAATCTTGTATTTCTTCGTCTCCAGCCACTCGAAGAAGCCTTTGATGCCGTACCACTTGCTTCGCCCCTCATACAGCAGCGTCCACTCCTCAGGCGTCAGATCCTTGATCGGAACGTCCATCCGAAACTTGTACTTGGCCGCGGCCTTCTTCAGATCGTCGTAGCAGTCTTCGTAACCAGCCGAGTTCCACGGCGCGACCGGCATCTCATCGAGCCGCAGCGCACGGTTTGGAATCACCTTCTCCATGTCGATGCCGATGATGCGGCCGTAGCCTTGGCAATTCGTGCAGGCGCCGAGGGGCGAGTTGAAGGAGAACATGTGCGGTGTCGGCTCGACGAACTCCGTGCCGCACTTGTTGCAGGAGAAGCGCGACGTAAAGCGATGGCTGATCCAGTTTCCGTCGCCTGCGTCCTCGAGGATGTTGACGTTGCCTTTTGAAACCTCGAACGCTTGTTCGATCGCTTCCGTGATTTGTCCGCTGCGCTCGGCATCGACACGCAATCGATTGATGACCAATTCAAGCGACGTGAATCCGCTCGTATCAGTCTCGTTGAGATCGTGAACTTCGCCGCCGATCCAGGCGCGGAAGTAGCCGGCCTTGACGAGCTGCATCAGCACTTCGCCGCGATTCTCCGCGCCGAAGAAGATCGGTGCGAGCACGACGACGCGCTTGCCGGCCAGCGCATCGATGATCGCGCTCGTGATCGACTCCGGAGTTTCGCGCCGCACCTTCACCTGGCAGTCGGGACAGAACGTCTCGCCCGCGTAGGTCATGAAAAGCCGGATGTGATCCGCGAGCTCGGTCGCTGTCGCCACGGTCGATCGCGCGTTCTTGACCGAGTTCTTCTGCTCGATGGCGATTGCCGGGAGGATGCCGTCGATCTCATCGACGTCGGGCCGGTCGATGCGCTCCAGGAACTGCCGCACGTACGTCGACATCGATTCGACGAACCGCCGCTGCCCCTCGGCATACAGGGTGTTAAACGCCAGCGACGATTTCCCCGAGCCAGACGGACCGGTCAGAACCGTGAGCTGGCGCTGCGGGATGTCGACCGAAACGTTCTTGAGATTGTGCGTCCGCGCCCCGCGAATGGAGATCGTGCGAATGGGCATGTCGAGTTGAGAACGTAATGCAGGTGGGCGCTGTTCCGGGTTTGTCGCTCGTGGCAAAAGAAGGTCGCCGTCGAGCCGGCGGCGCTACGAAAGCGCCTTCAGATCCGCACGTTGTGTCGTTGGTAGAAGTTGTAGTCGCCGAGGCGAGTGCGGAGTTTCTCGACGACATCCTCGGGGAGCCAGGCGTCGCCGGCGGTGACATTGGTCTCGACCTGATGGATGTTCCTGGCGCCGGGGATGGCGGTGGCGACGGCGTCGTTGGCGAGGACGAAGCGGAGGGCGCCTTCGATGAGGCTGCGGGCGGTGCCACCAATGATCGATTTCACTTCGTCGACGCGCACCAGCGCTTCCTGCAGGCGGCGCGGCGTCAGGAAATTCTGGCGGAGATCGTCGGCGGTGAAGATGGTGTCGTTGCGAAACTTTCCGGTGAGAAGTCCGGAAGCGAGCGGAACGCGGGCGATGATGCCGTAGCCTTTTTCCTTCGCCAGCGGAAACAGTTCTTGTGCGGGCGCTTGATTCAGGATGTTGTAAAGAACCTGCAATGCATGTCCCCATCCGCGTTTGATGATCTCGATTCCTTCCTCGGGAGTCGAGATCGACACCCCCCAGAAACGGATCTTGCCCGCATCCTGCAGACGCTCCATCGCGTCCTGAATCTCTTCGCGGCGCAGCTCTTCGATCGTTGGATTGTGAACCTGGTAGAGATCGATGTAATCGCTGCGCAGCCGTTTGAGCGAACCGTCGACGGCAGAGAAGATGTGCTGTCCGGAGAAGTCTTTTTTCAACTCGCCGCCCGCGCCGCGAACGACGCCGGCCTTCGTGGCGATGACGGTGTCCTGACGTTTGCGCGACAACACGATGCCGAGGAGCGACTCGCTGCGGCCGAAGCCGTAACTGTCGGACGTGTCGAAGAAGGTGACGCCGAGGTCGCGGGCGCGGCGGATGGCGGCAAGCGACTCCTCATCGCTCGTCCTTCCCCACCCGAGCGGCGCTCCCGATGCCTCGGACGGACCGCCGATGGCCCAGCCGCCGAAGCCGATGGCGCTGACTTTGATTCCGGTCTTTCCAAGCTCGCGGTACTGCATCGCGAACGATTCTAAGGTCAGTGCTGCGGTTGGAGTGTGACTTTGATGACGTGCGGGTCGTGGTCGTACATCGCGCCGGTGACGCGATCGACAACAAGACCTGCTGCACCGGCGAGTGCAAACGCCAGCCAGCCGGCCGCGGTCGCGCTATTGCCGCCCCAGATTCCGCTGGAAAACACGTAGATCGGAAAGCCGGGTGTCGGGATGAAGTTGCACCAATACGCGCCGTTGAAACCACGCTCGATCGTGATCTTCTGCGTGGCCATCCCGCTCTGTTCGACATCGACGTGACAGAGATCTGCTTTGCGCGGAATGGTCAAACGTGCCGGCGTCGTGCCGCTGACGGAGATGTTTCCGGCGCAGAGGATCGTGGCTTTCGCGCCGGATGGATTGGAATCGACCGAGATGACTTCGTTGCGGCCGTGCGTCATCGTCGCGCACGAGGAGAGCAGACAACCCACGAGCAGCAGTGCAATGGAACGCATCACAACCTCACTTGCTTCACTTCCTCGATGGCCTTGAAGAACCGGAGTGCGTTCATCGTATCGGCGTCGAGCGCGGAGTCAATGGTAACAATCGCCAACGCTTTGCCGCCGCTCGTTTCGCGGGCCAGGTTGTATTCGGCGATGTTGATCTCGCGGTCGCCGAGGATCGTTCCCACTTTTCCGACGACGCCCGGGACGTCCTTGTTGATGATGTAGAGCAGCGCGCCCTCGGGTTTGAACTCGACGCGGAAGTTGTTGACGGAAACGATGCGCTGATTTTTCTCGCTGAAGAGCGTCGCCGAGACGCAGACTTCGTCCGTTGCTGACGACGCGCGGAACGTGACGAGGTTCGTGTAGTCGGCGGGAGGCGGATGCGTCGTCGCCGCGATGGCGATGCCGCGTTGCTGTGCGACCTGCTCGGCGTTGACGAAGTTCACGGACTGATCGAGGCGCGGCGTCAG
>DATAMS010000656.1:0-1965 GCA_036260495.1 Thermoanaerobaculia bacterium | reverse complement strand
GAAGGATTCCTGCTCATGCTGGTTGAACATCCGAAGAACAAGTGGACGGACAAGTTCCTCCTCCTCGACATGTTCGAGGGGCTGAAGACGACGTTGCGCGAGCTCTTCAAGCCGAAGGTGACGATCCGCTATCCCGAAGAGCGGCTCGAGCCGGCCGACCGTTTCCGCGGCATGTTCCGCTTCAACTACGACCGCTGCATCGCGTGCAAGTTGTGCGCGGTGGCGTGCCCGATCGACATCATCTACATCGACGTTCACGATGAACAACGTGAGATCGACGGCAAGATGAAGAAGTTGAAAGTCCTCGACCGCTACGACATCGACGTCAAGCGCTGCATGTTCTGCGCGCTCTGCGAAGAGGCCTGCCCGACCAAGCCGAAGTCGATCTGGCTGACGACGAAGACCTACGAGCTGGCCAGCTACGACCGGAAGGATCTCTACTTCAACATGCAGCAGCTCGAGTATTGGGAAGGACGGCCCGAGTACGCCGGTCTTCCTGCCGATGAATCGGAGCAACCGAAACAGATCGAGGGAGGGATGCCTTGAGTCCTGCCCTGGTCGTTTTTCTCATCATCGGCACCATCGCGGTCGCGTCGTCGATTCTCGTCGTGGCTATGCGGAACCCCGTACACTCGGCGCTCTTTCTGCTGCTGACGTTTCTCTGCGTCGCAGTACTCTTCGTGATGAAGGGAGCGGAGTTCGTCGGCGCCGTGCAGGTGCTCGTCTACGCCGGCGGCATCATGGTGCTCTTCCTCTTCGTGGTCATGCTGATCAACGTCCGGCATCTGCCTGACGAGCGCGTGCTCTCGAACTTCTGGAAGGGCGGCCTGCTCGTCGGTCTGGCCGTGTTCCTCCTTTTCTTCACGATGGTCCGTCCGGGCGTTTTCCACGATGCAACGGCGGCTGACAAGAGCGACAAAGCTCTTCGCACGACGTACACGTACCGTCACCGCAAAGTGCATCAGCCGGACGGCACGGTCGTCCGCAAGCTCATTCGCCGCGGAAAAGTCGTTGGCAATTCCGAAGCGGTAGGCATGGCGCTTTACACCGACTATCTCGTGCCGTTCGAGGTGGCCTCGCTCTTCCTGCTCGTGGCCATGATCGGCGCGATCGTCATCGGAAAGCGCGAGCTTTCGGCGATCGAAGAAGAGAACATCCCCGCCTACATGCTCGAGCGCAGCGAGACAGAGCACGAGGTGAAGGAGGCCATGAGTGCTTGAAGCCGTGCCGACCACCGAAGCCTATCTGATGCTTTCGGGGACGCTCTTCGCCATCGGTCTCGTCGGCGTGATCATCCGCCGCAACATGATTACCGTGCTCATGGCCGTCGAGCTGATGATGAACGCCGTCAACATCAACCTCGTCGCCTTCTCGCACCGCTTCGCATCGCTGGAAGGACAGATCTTCACGATCTTCATCATCACCGTCGCCGCGGGTGAGGCCGCAGTCGGCCTGGCCATCATCATCCAGTTGTACCGCCTCAAGAGCACGATCAACGTCGACGAAGCGAGGGAGTTGAATGGGTAGGTTGCCAGGTTCCCAGGTCAGCAGGTTGCCCGCAACCCGGCAACTCGGCAACTCCGCAAACGGGGAGGAGCGCGCATGAACGCGACGCTGCTCCTGCTCATCCCGCTACTTCCCGCGCTCGGCGCGCTGATCAACGGATTGCGCGCCGCCGCGTCGCCGCATGCGCCGAAGAATCGCGCGGTCACGAACGTGATCGCACTCGGCTCGACCGGGCTCTCCGCTCTTCTCGCCGCGTGGACCGTAATCGCCTACGTCAGCGGCAATACATCGGCGGCGTTCCAGCACGCCTATTACACATGGATCCCGGCGGGACTGGGCCACGCCGCTGGCAACACGATCGCCAGTTTCGCGGTCGACTTTGCCTTCCGCATCGACACGCTCTCCTGCACGATGCTCCTCATCGTCACTTGGGTCGGCTTTCTGATCCACGTCTACGCC
>DATAMS010000575.1:0-4584 GCA_036260495.1 Thermoanaerobaculia bacterium | reverse complement strand
TCTTGGCGGAGTAGATCTCGTTGCCTGGGTCTTCGCGCTCCGGTGAAAACGCGAGGAAGAAATCGCGGCCGCAGGTGAGACCTCCTGCCTCAAATCGCGGCAGCAGCTCTTCTCTTGTCGTGCCCGGATAGGTAGTCGATTCAAGAATCATGAGCTGACCGCGCCGGAGCGTCTTCGCGATCACGTCCGCCGTAGCGCGGACATAGGAGAGATCGGGCTCGCGATGGCCGCCGAGGGGAGTTGGAACGCAGATGATGATGGCGTCGCAGGCGGCGAGTTGCGCAAAGTCAATTGTCGCGGCGGCTCGTGCCTGCTCGACAAACGCAGCGCGGACGCGACCAGCACCGATGTGACGGATATACGACTCGCCCGCGCTCAGCGATTGGGCCTTCTTCGGATCGACATCGAAACCGATGACCTCGAAACCGGCCTCAGCAAAGAGAAGTACGAGTGGCAGGCCGACGTATCCGAGTCCGATCACACCGATGCGGGCGGTGCGCGAGTCGATTCTTTCGATGAGCGCATCCAGCGATCTGGGGCTCTCAACTCCCGGCGCTTCTTCGATCGTCATTACGATTGGTGAATCGGGCGGGCTTCGCCCCTTTCGGTGTACATACCGCCACTGGAGGCGGCGCCTTCGACCGGAATCGACATCGCAAACTTTCTTGTGGGAGCGATTACTCTCCCAGGCGCTGACGCGAACCTCGTCCGCGCTTGCACCATTACCCACAAATGGGTCTTGACGTGCGGACGGGAGCGCCCGTGCATCCTTTGGCTGCTGGACAGTCCACTAACGATGCGAATCGAGGGAACCGGCCAACTGAGCAGCGTTCAATCGTTGAACGCTGTGAATTCAACCATAACCATCGGCAACGCGCAACGTCCCTTGACGTCATCGCGTTGACCCCCGCGTCGAGACAACGCTCTCGCGCGGAAACTCCGCGGTAACCGACTTGTTCAGCGCCGTGATCGAGACGACGAGCCGCGTCAGGTCGAGCTCTCGAACGACAATGCCCATGTACCCCTGGAAAACGCCGTCGGCGATGCGGACTGCGTCTCCCGCGGCGATGTCCGGATGGGCGATCAGGACCGCGCCCGCTTCCTGCAGCGCACGGATCTGGCGCAGCTCCTGATCCAGCAGCTCCTGATCGTCAACCTGGATCATCCGCACGACTGCCTTCGTCGACCAGAGCGTCTGCCGCGTATCGTCGTTCAACCGGATGAACAGATAGCCGCCAAAGAGCGGGATGAAGGACTTGAACGTCCGCCCGCCGCGCTTAACCTGCTTTTCGATTTGAGGCAGATAGAACGGCTGCTTCCGTTCCATGAACAAGCGCGCCACAGCCTTTTCCTGACGGCTGCGGACATGAACGATCGTCCATGGTCCGCCGTCCGGCATCGCGAAAAGATTGGCTGGAAAAATCTCGCTTTCCCTGCGCAGGATGGGCATGCGCGCCTAATGACGGCGCATCGCGTACGCGAAATTCCCTCACAAAGCGCGGGCACGGCGCCAGGCTTCGAACATGACGACGCGCCAGATCAGCGCGTCGAGATTCTCGCCGGCAAGGTGACGCTTCCAGAGACTCTGCACCGTCCGCCGATCGAAGTAGTCGTCATCGCGGGGCAGGTTCGCTTCGACCCAATCGCGCAGCGCGGTGCGAAGCCAATGGGCGACCGGCAGGCCGAAGCCGCGCTTTTCCGCGCCGATCAGCGATTCGGGAACGTACCGTTGCAGCAACTGGCGAAGAATCCATTTCCCGGCGTGATCCCTGATCTTCATCGATACCGGCAGGGACCAGGCGAACTCGATCAGACGATGATCGAGAAGTGGCTCGCGCGACTCCAGACTCACCGCCATCGTGGCACGGTCGACTTTCATCAGAATGTCGTCGGGAAGGTAGGACATGAAATCGAGATACATCTGCAGCTCGGTAACATCGCGCACGCGCGGCCAGGCGGAAGGCTGATCGAGCACGAATGGCAGCGACGGAGCATCATCGATTCGCAACCTCTCATCAAAAAGCGCGGCAGCATGAAACGCGATCGCGTCGCGCGCGCGAAAGGCCGCCCCATAACGGCGGGCACGCTCGCTGGCGAAACCGGCGGCGGCAAGCGCGAATCCAATCGGTGTGCGCAGCGGACGGGGAACGCGTTCGACCGGCCGCCACATCTTCCGGCCAAGAAAATAACGATGGTAGCCGCCGAACAACTCGTCGCCGCCGTCGCCTGAGAGCGCGACCGTCACGTGCGGACGCGCCAGACGAGCGACGAGATAGGTCGGAATCGCGGACGTATCGGCGAGCGGCTCATCGTAGATCTGCGGCATCAGCGGAACCGCGTCGAGGAGGGCCTTCTCATCGACGCGCAGCTCCTCGTGGCAGGTGCCAAGGTGTGCGGCGACACGCGAAGCAGCTTCGGACTCGTCGAGTTGCCGGTCGTCGAATCCGATCGTGAATGTCTTCACCGGCGACGATGCGCCTCGCTGCGCCATCGCCGTGACCAGCGCTGAGTCGATGCCGCCGCTCAGAAAAATACCGATCGGTACGTCCGCGATCATGCGAAGCGAAACGGAGTCACGCAAAAGAGCGTCGAGTGCCGAGAGAGCGTCATCCTCACTCCCCTGAAATGCGGGCGTCGACGAAGCAACGTCCGCGGGCGACCAATACTGTTCCTCCGCTCTCGTCCCGTCTTCCTTCGCAATGAGCAACGTTCCCGGCCGGATTTTCTGCACACCGCACGCGATGGAAAACGGAGCCGGCACATACCCGAGCCGTGCGTAAAGTCCGGCGGCGCCTCGATCGACCGCCATCGTGAAGTTGGGATGCGCGGCAAGAGCATCGATTTGCGACGCGAACAGAAGATTCTTTCCTTCACCTGCCACGTACAACGGCTTGACGCCGGCGCGGTCGCGCCCGAGGATCAACGCTCGCTCCTGTCGATCCCAAACGGCAAAGGCAAACATGCCGATGAAACGCTCGACCGCCTTCCGGATCCCCCACGCCTCAAAACACGCCAGCATCACCTCGGTGTCGGAGTGTCCGCGCCACTCCGGTGCAGCATCCGCGCGGTGCAACTCCTCACGCAAGCGCTCGAAGTTGTAGACCTCGCCGTTGAAGACGATCACGTAGCGGCCGCTCGCCGAGGTCATCGGCTGCGCGCCGGCTTTGGTCAGATCGATGATGCGGAGTCTGCGAAATCCAAGTGCGACTCCGGCGGCGGCATCGACCCAGATTCCCTCATCATCCGGACCGCGATGCACGAGGCGCGCGGCCATTCCCTCGGCCGTCGCGCGAAGGTTCTCCGCGCTTCTCTCACCATCGAAGGAGACAAAGCCAGCGATTCCACACATTGCAGGCTAACTAAGGGCAACCGCGGACGCCGAATTGCGAGCGAAGAGGAAGCGTGAGAGCGAATCCATTCAGAAGCGCGCAGAGAGGCATGCTTGACGTGCGCGTGTTGCGCTGACATTCTATCCCATCAGTCAGGAGCCAATTTCAGTGCCAACTACTCATAGCGTTCATGTGGATCGAGAGCTGCCTCTCGAGCCCGAAACCCCGATCTCATTCAGCCATCTTTTTCACACGATCCGCGCCTACGCCGTGGTGATTTTCCTGTCGATGGCCGGCGTCTTCATCGCCTATTCGATCGTTGCCATCGGTCTCTACCTGTTCGCTCCGACGCTGAAAACCACCAGCCTCTCGTTTCGCCTCGACTTCGAAGGAGCCGAACGCAGGCAGTTCCCGAACGGGCTTCGTTTCTCCCCTTCGGAGATCGTGAGCGCGCCCGTTCTCGTGAAAGTGTTCGATGCCAATCATCTCGAGCGCTTCACCAATTTCGGGAACTTCAGCAAGTCGATCGTCATCCTCGAATCGAACCCTGCCTTTGAATTGCTGTCCGCGCAATTCCAATCGCGCCTTGCCGATCCCAAACTGACGCCAGTCGATCGCGAACGCATCGAGAATGAGTTCGAGATGAAGCGCGCCAGTCTGGCCAAGAATGAGTACTCGATCAACTATCTGCGCGGCTTCGATCGCGGGATGCCCGAAACGCTGGTCCGCAAAGTGCTGAGTGACACGCTGGCAACCTGGGCGCAGTTCGCGATCAACGAGCAGCATGCACTCGACTACCGCGTCTCCGTCTTGTCGCCGCAGATCCTGGATGCTCCGTCCATCGAGCCGGACGACTACATCACCAGGATTCAGGTCCTGCGCTCGAAGGTGTTTCGCATCATCGACAATATTGCCGATCTTCAGAAGATGCCGGGCGCTGATCTGGCGCGGACACGCGATCATCTCTCCCTCAACGAGATCCAGTTCCGGCTCGAGGAGATCGTTCGATTCCGTTTCGAGCCATTGGTCGGACTGGTGCGGAACAGCGGCTTGATCGCCAATCCGGCGCTGACGATCCGCTTCCTCGAGAACCAGCTTGCGTACGACCAGCGCCTGTTGCAGGCGCGGCAGAGCGAGGCCGACGTAATCCGGCAGTCGCTGGCCGTCTACACGGAACAGCGAGGCGAATCGGTGACCTCAGTGGCCACCGGCACGAACGAGAAAACCGGACAGGGGCGCGGGAACGGCGAGACTG
>DATAMS010000613.1:0-5710 GCA_036260495.1 Thermoanaerobaculia bacterium | reverse complement strand
CGGCCGTTGCGTTGATCTGAATCTGCTTCGGCTTCGCTTCCTCGCGCTTCGGAATCGTGATCTCGAGGATGCCGTCGCGGTAACTGGCAGCGATCGAGTCCTGATCGACGGTGCGCGGCAGCGTGAACGTGCGGCTGAACGTGCCGTAGGTCCGCTCGATGCGGTGATAGTTGCGGTCTTCCTTCCGCTCGAACTGCCGCTCGCCGCTGACGGTGAGGACGCCGTCTTCGAATCCGACCTTCAGATCCTGCTCGTTCATGCCCGGCACTTCGACGCGAACGATGATCGTGTCTTTCTCTTCGGCGACATCGACCGGGGGCGCCCAGGTGCCCGACTTCAACTCGTCTTCGAGAAAGTTGAAACGACCGAAGAACGGCTCGAAAACGCGGGCCTGAAGGACGCGGAAATCGCTGCGGGGATTGCTGGAACGGGTGAGATAGGTCATGTTTGCCTCCCTTTTGATATATGAGCTTTGTGCGCTCAGATCGTCATAAACCTTAGCTCGCTGAACTCATATTCCCAAGGGCCGAAAACTCGGAATGTTCGAGTGACTACCCTGTTCTAACGGGCTCGTATGACAGCACTTCCGCCAGTTTCCGCGCCGCCCGAGCTCAGCCGCGAGGTGGCCAGACGCCGCACCTTCGCGATCATTTCCCACCCCGACGCCGGAAAAACGACCCTGACCGAGAAGCTGCTTCTTTACGGTGGCGCCATCGACATGGCCGGCGCCGTCCGCGCCCGCAAAGGCCAGCGGCAAACCACCTCGGACTGGATGGCGATGGAGCAGACGCGCGGCATTTCCATCACCTCGACCGCGCTTCAATTCGAATACGAAGGCTGCTGCCTCAACCTCCTCGACACACCCGGCCACGAAGACTTCAGCGAAGACACCTACCGCACGCTCGCCGCGACGGACAGCGCGGTGATGGTGCTCGACTCCGCGAAAGGCATCGAGCCGCAGACGCGAAAACTCTTCGAGGTTTGCCGCATGCGGCAGATCCCGATCATCTGCTTCATCAACAAGCTCGATCATCCCGGCCGCGATCCGTTCGATCTCCTGAGCGAGATCGAAAAAGAGCTGCACGTCGGCGCGGTGCCGATGAACTGGCCGATCGGCAATGGTCCGAACTTCCAGGGCGTGTTCGATCTGCGCAAACAGCAGGTCCTGCGCTTCGAGCGCGCCGCGCACGGCGCGTCGGTGGCCGCGGTGAAAGTGGGCGGGCTCGATGATCCGATGCTCGAGGACGAGATCGGCCCGTCGGCGTGGCAGGAACTGCGCGAAGCAGCCGAGCTTTTGTCAGGTGCAGGCATCGCGTTCAGCCCCGAAGAGTTCGGACACGGCCGCGTGATCCCGGTCTACTTCGGAAGCGCGATCAACAACTTCGGCGTGCAGCCGTTTCTCGATGCGCTCCTCGAGTTCGCGCCGCCGCCCGCCCCGCATCCAGCGCACGTCGGCGGCGAAGAGACGATCGTCGAGGCCACGGACGAGATGTTCACCGGCTTTGTTTTCAAGATTCAGGCGAACATGGACAAACGCCATCGCGACCGCCTGGCGTTCATGCGCGTCTGCTCCGGCGTCTTCGAAAAAGACATGCTCGTGCACCACTCCCGCCTCGGGCGCGAGGTGCGCATGACGCGGCCGCATCGCCTCTTCGCGCGCGAGCGCGAGGGTATCGAGACCGCGTGGCCCGGCGACGTAATCGGCTTCGTCAATCCGGGCCTGTTCCGCATCGGCGATGCCGTCTCGTCCGGCGCCCCGGTCGAGTTCGCGCCGATTCCGCGCTTCGCTCCCGAACACTTCGCGGTGCTGCGCGCGAAGCAGGTCACGCGGCAAAAGCAGTTTCAGAAAGGTCTGGCCCAGCTCGAAGAAGAAGGCGTGATGCAGGTGCTCTCCACGCACGAAGGACTTCGCAGCGAGCCGATTCTGGCCGTCGTCGGAGAGCTGCAGTTCGACGTGATGCAGTCGCGTCTCGAGAGTGAATACAACGTCGAGACGACGGTGGTCGCGCTGCCATACAAGCTGGCCCGCTGGATCGATCGCGACGTCCACGACGTGGCGACGAAGATGAACCTTCCCAGCCGCTCAAAGATCGCCACCGACAGCGCGGGCCGCGCCGTGGTCCTCTTCAGCTCACAATGGGAGTTGGATTACGCCGAGAAGGAGAATCCTGGCGTGGCGTTTCTCTCCGCCGCGTAGAACTCTTGGCGACTAACGACGTGTACCGCCTGTTTCCTCTCTCAGGCGCGCGAAAAGCGTACCCGGAATCGTTGATTAGGGCGGTCATTCCTGCGACGATTCCAAGCTCAGCATGGGAAAGTGCAGCACGTGTGGCGCCCCCGTCGGGCCCTCCTACGGTGAGGCGTTCTGGGAACTCGCCCAGCACGTTGTCATGGTCACAGCGTCGTTCCTGCTGATCTTTGCCGTGGCGATCGGCATCGATCAACTCGTGAGGCTCCTGTCATTGCTCAAGTTGGTGAGCTCTGGAACGCCTTTGGAGTGGGCATTGCTCGGCGCGAAATATTTTCTTCTGGCCGGAGACTTGGTCATGTTGGCTGCACTTCTCATCAAGTTCGGATATCGTGCAATTCGAAAGTTCTGACATGTCGATCGCCACCACATCTTTTCGTGAGTTCTTCGAGCCCATCACGCTGGCATCGTCTAAACCCAGCGCTGGTCTTCGCGTGGGTGTCCTGCAATCGATCGCGCGATTCGATACTCCCAACGGTCGTGTTCGAACCACCGCGTCGCACCTTTTTCGATTCACCAGTCATGTCGTCGTCGGAGCGATGCTGTTTCTGTTTCTCAGCATCCCCGTCGTTCTTCTGAACTTGCTCACCGGCTATCTCGGCGCCAACCACCAAATCAACGCCGCACTTCTGGCGACACTTCGCGCATCGCAGTTCGTCTTGGTGACCGTCGCGCTCCTGCTGTTTGCGCAGTTTCTGCTCAGGGCGACGATCGATCTGCTTCGTCGCACTTAGCCGTCGTACGAAGCGGCGTTACGGAATTCGCGGCGTTTCCAGCTTGAGCAGCAGCACGTTGAAACGCTCCCCGCGCCACGCCTTCTCCACGCGATACTGCTTGTGCAGGAACGCGGTGATGCGCAAGGCGTAGTCGATGCCGAAGCCGCGCGAGCCGTACTCGCGCACATCGCGGGTCACGATGGCGACGCGGTTGGGCGGGTGCTCGGCGAGCTCGCGAAGGATCGTGCTCTCGACCGCGGGATCGGCGGTTTCCACCGGCGTGAAGGTGTGAAACGTCAGCGGCGTTCGCGTTCGCGTCAGGTAGTTGATCGTGATTCCTTCGGGCATGATGACGAGCGTCCCGTCGTGAATCGTCGCGATCAATGCGTTCAGCGTGCGGGCGCGATCAGCATTCCAGTCGTAGAACGTCCCGCGCGATGAAACGATCGGAAACGACTTCAGCGCGTACTGCTCGTGTTGCTGCCAGAGGTCACCGACGGCGTTCGCGGCGAACGGGACTATCCACAGAAAGGTCATCGCGTTGCGGCGCGGGATGTAGCAGAACAACGTGTACGCGGCCAGCGCGAACACCGGGATCGTCAGCACGAAGCCGTACCACGACGGCGAGACATTCAGCGGAATGCGCAGCGTGGAGGCAACGGAGAACGCCGCGAAGATGACCAGCGGACTCTCGCGGTCGCGCACGAGCGCCCACGCCAGCGCGAGCCATTGCAGCAGCGCCCAGGCGCGGAAGAAGGAATGGTTTCCGATGAGGATGCCGATGATGATGATCGGGATCGCCGCTGCCCATCGACCAGTCCGCATCAGCAACGCGATGGCTACGATGCCCGCCACGCCGATGGCGAGCTGCGTCAATTGATCGCGCCACATCGCGGCGCCGGAAACGACCTCGAAGAAGTGCTGCGCCCGCGCGCCGTGCTGCCAACTGGCGAAGACGTTTTCGGTGAGCCATCCGCTGCCGCGAAAATAGAGAGAAGCCGCAGCAAAGATCGCTGCCATCGCTCCGATGAATGACGCGACGTGAGTGAGCTTGAGCCGGCGAGCAAAAGTCAGGATCGCCACAATCAATAACGCGGCAATCGCGTACTCGACCTTGCACCACGACGCCAGCACGAGCGCGGAGAGCGCGACGTTGTTGCGTTTGTAGATCAGCGCCGCCAGCGCGACGCACAACAACGTCATCCCGATCGTCGCGCCATAGCTGTACGGAAAAAGAAAATTTGCGCCCCACGTCGAGGCCCCGCAGAAACTGAGCGCCGCGAACGACAACGTTGCCGCGAACGCCGGAACGATTCCGGCTGCGCGCCGCAACGCCATCCAGAGTGAGGCCGCGATCACGCACGACTGCGCGATCCCGACGGCCATGTACGACAGCAGCGAGTGACCGATGCCGCCCGTGATCAGCGCCAGCACATACGGCGCAAGCGGCGGGTATTGATAGCGGATGTCGCGATAGAGCTTCGCGCCATTCGCCAACTGTTCCGGGATGTAGAGATCGCGTCCCGTGTCGATGATCGGATCGAGCCAGCGCGCGTACGACTGCATGAACGCGATCGCGGCGACGGCGATTAGTGTGGCGATGAGCGCGGGTGTCGCGTTTCGGGAGTCGGGTGTCGGAGCTGGGGTTGTCGGTTGTCGGTTGTCTGTTGTCGAAAAAGACGCCGGTTTATCTCCGACCCCCGACTCCCGACCCCCGACTCCCGCGGCTTCCTGTCCCACCCCCCACTCCCCACTCCCCACTCCCTCATTCGTCACGCATCGTCTCCGGATCGACGCCCAGCGATTTGCAGAACTCGACGTATGCAAATGGCGAGATCTCCGACGGCTTGATCTCGCTGCGTCCGCCCCAGAAGACGTTCGTGTAGCTCACCGGAATCCCGATCGCGGCGAGGTGCTCATCGATCGCGGCCTTGTGCGCGAGCACGGCGTCCTTCTCCGTTCCGTGCGCCACGGCCATGATGTTGACGTCGCGGAACTCGGCGCCGCCCTCGCGCCAGTAGCAGTGCGTGAGAATGTGGAAACGACCGACTTCGCGGCCTGCTTCGATCTCGCGTCCATGCGGCACGGCCCAGTGAAAGAGGGCGTTGAAGCGGGTGACGCGCTCGCCAGTCTGCAGCGGTTTCACGTGCTCGAGGAATGTCGAAAATCGGCCGACGACTTTGCGCGCGTTGAGCGACTCCGCCACCTCGTAAAACGTCTCCAGCGGAACGCCCGCTTCTTCGGCGCGCGCGCGCCAGAGATCGCGAACGAATTCGTCCGGCTCGACCTCGCGTTTCAAAGCCGTCATCACGCGCCAATCGAGCTCGCTCAGCAGAACCTTCGTCGTGTCTTTCGCTTCCGCAGGGACGTCCGCTTTCGAGCCCGGCTCCATTCCTTTGCGACGGACGTGGCCGACGCCGAGGGCGAAGATGCGGTTCGCGGGCATGACGCGGAAATGCTCGGCGCCGGTGATGCGGCCGATCATCGCGCAGTGCTTCTCGATCGAGTATCCCTGGGGCACCTTCACGGTCGTCCACAGCCGGTAATTCGATCCCGGAGTGGCCGCATCGGTCGAGCGGATGACGACGTGCCCGGAGAACGGATCGTCTTTCACCATGTAGTCGAACGCAGCGTCGAGCTTCTTTTCCGGGTATTGCCAGGCAACGAGCGCTCCCTCGGCAAGATTCGTGGCCATCAGCGTCTGACGAACGCGCCGGATCGTGCCGGCCCGCAGCATAGCCCGAAC
>DATAMS010000587.1:0-3334 GCA_036260495.1 Thermoanaerobaculia bacterium | reverse complement strand
CGGTATCGATCTTTCCACCGTCATGCTGCGTGTGGCTCGCGGCCGCGCCGAGCGCCTGATCGCCGGTGACACACGCGCGCTGCCGTTGCGCGGAACGTTCTCGCGCATCACCTGCCTCTACGATTCGCTCAACCATCTGCTGGAGCCGCCCGATCTGGCGCTCGCGTTTGGCGAGATCGCGCGGGTCATGGACGATCGATCGCAATTCCTCTTCGACATGAATCATCCGCAGATTTATCCCGAGGTCTGGGGGATGAAGGAGCCGTTCGTCGACGAGGGACCGGACTTTCATCTCGAGATCGCCACGACCTATCGCCGCCGCGAAAAACTCGGCCGCGCGCTCGTCACCGGATGGGCGATCGTGCGCGGCCAGCGCGTCGTCATCCGTGAGCGTCACACGCAACGCTGCTACGAGCGCGACGAGATCGTCGCCGCGCTAAATGCCGGCGGACTAGAACCAATCGAAGAGCACGAGTTCGATCCGTGGTTCGAGGGAAGAACGGTGAAGTTGTTCTTTGTGTGCAGGCGTCAGGGTTAGCGCACATTTCTCACACTTATCAGCGACTCCCATGAATCGAGCACCTTCTCCCCCACTGAAAAGCGTGGGAGAGAAGGCGCTCGATGGGAGAGCTGGGATAGGTGTGTGAGAAATGCCGGTCAGCGCGAGGTTAAGGCTTGCCGAGGATTGCGTTCTTGAAGTCGTCGCCCATGGCGGGCTTCGCGCCGATCCACGTCGACACGATCGCATCGGCGGTCGCTTTGCCGGGGAGCGTGCCCTTCGCCTTGCCGTTGATCTCGACTGTCGTGCCGGTGCCGGGCACGTACGTCAGGACGAGGCGGTTGCCCTTCGGAATCGGCTCCATCCACGAGCACAATGTCTTGAACGCGTTCTTCACCTCGGCGGATGCATTCGGGGTGTTCGCTTCAAGACCTTCGCTCCACGCATCGCACATCTGATCTTTGCTGACGCCGTAGAGGAAATGCATCACCATGCGGCGCGGCGAGTCGGCGGCAAGGATGGTCGCCGGATTGGAGGACTTCGCCGTGACGTAGAGACCTCCGACGTAGACCTTGATGAAGAATTTCTTGCGCAGGCCGATGCCGTTGAGCGAGAGCGTCTGGCCGTTGACGACAACTTTGTCGTCGAGTTTGACGTCGGCCAGCTCCGCGGCGAAGGCGAAAGCCGGTACGAGAAGCGTGAGTGAAAGCAGCAGAGACATCATTTTCGGGCGCATGAAAAGCCTCCATTCGTTGTGTGCGTTGTTTGGGACCACGGACATCGTAGCACCGCGAGGTGGAAGAGGCTTCCGGCGCGGCGCGTTGCAGAACATTCCGATGACGTCCCTGAACAAACCGTTTCACATTGGCGGTGTGCTGATCGATCCGCCGCTTGCGCTCGCGCCAATGGCCGAGGTGACGGATACGTACTATCGCTCGCTGGTGAAAGAGCTTGGCGGCGCTGGATTGGTCGTGTCCGAATTCATCTCTGCCGAGGGGCTGACGCGCGACAACGTGCGAACGAAGGCGATGCTCAAGTTCGACGAGAAGGAACGGCCGGTGGCGATTCAGATCTACGGGGGCGATCCTGATCGGATGGACGACGCCGCTGCGATCGTGGAAGCCGAGGGCGTCGATATCGTCGATGTGAACATGGGCTGTCCCGTGCGGAAAGTCGTCAGCAGCGGCGCCGGATCGGCATTGCTCAAAGACTTCGACCGCGCGGCCCGCGTCGTCGAGAAGATCAAGAAACGCGTCAAGATCCCGGTCACGGTCAAAGTGCGCAAAGGGTGGGAGAGCGACGACGTTCTGCCGTTGCTGCAGCGTTTCGAAGAGATCGGCGTGTCGTCGATCGCGATCCACGGACGCACGCGCAACGAGGCCTACACCGGTGCGAGCGATTGGGATTACATCGCAAAGGTCAAGAGCGCGTTGACCATTCCGGTGTTCGGCAATGGTGACGTGAAAACGCCGGCCGATGCCATCCGCATGTTCGAAACGACTGGCGTGGATGGCGTGATGATCGGCCGCGCGGCGCTGCACAATCCCTTCATCTTCCGCGACATCCAGGCGCTCATTCATGGCGTTCCTACCGACAAAGACGAAGTCGATCGCCGCATCGACGCGATGCACCGTTACCTTGCCAAGATCGAAGACGCGCCGCAGATCATCAATTGGAAGCTGCACAAAGCCCGCACCGTGATCGGCTGGTTCTCGAAAGGAATCGCGCACGGCAAAGACATCCGCAACGGGTTAGCGGACATCACGAGCGTTGCCGATGTGCGGCGTCTGCTCGATCAAGCGCGCCAACGTTTGGCGGCTTGAGGGAGACGGTTTCACGCGGAGGCGCGGAGACGCGAAGGTTTTACTCCGCATCTCCGCGTGAAAAACCATCGGCGACAATGTGTTCGTGAACGAAGCGCCAAGCCGGGATGTCCGAAAGAGTGCCGCGGCAGCAGCTCTCGCTACGTTGCTGCTCTACGCCGCCTTCGTCTTCGTGCAACTCCGCCGCCACGATTTCAATCCCACGATCTTCGTAGCCGCCGGCGACGAATTCACCGATCGCACCGCGCCCGCGGGATTGCTCGTCGCACGACATTCCTCGGGCTACGACGGCCAGTTCTACTACCGCATCGCCCGCGATCCGTTCTCGACGCAGCCCGTCGCCGCCGGAGTCCATTTCGACTATCCCGTTTATCGCCTGCAACGAATCGGCTATCCGTTTCTTGTCTGGATGTTCTCGTTCGGCAATCGCGCAGCAGTGCCGTGGATGATGATCATCGTCAACCTGGCGGCCCTCGCCGGAATCGGCGCGGCCGCGGTGATTGCGACGCGCGAGTTACGCGTTCCCGAGTGGAGTTGCTTCGCGCTGGCGCTCTATCCCGGCTTTCTCCTGTCGGTATCGCGCGATCTCGTCGAACCGCTGGAAGTGCTGCTGCTGATGATCGCGCTCGTGTTGCTGCAACGGCAGCGGCTCGTGTTCGCCGCATGCGTTCTCGCGCTGGCGGCGCTGACGAAGGAGACGAGCCTGCTGTTCGCACTCGGCGCGCTCATCACCGCAATCGCGACGATGCCGCGAAGGCGCTTGAATGTCGTGCTGCTCGCTCCGTTCGCCGCGCACTTCGGCTGGAAAATTCTTCTTTTTCGCTTGTGGCACTTGCCGATGACGTTTGTCACTGGCGAGCACTTCATGTGGCCGTTTCAGGGTTTTCTCACGCGAGCGCGCGAGGCAATTGCGGCCGGCGCCGCCGGCAGGATCGTTCTCATCGAAATGGCGGCGCTGGTCATCTTCGGCATCATCGTTTTGTCAGCACTTCGTTCATCGCTCGCCCCGAAT
>DATAMS010000578.1:0-3512 GCA_036260495.1 Thermoanaerobaculia bacterium | reverse complement strand
TGAACAACTCGGGATCGACGGAATCGAACACGCTACCGGTCACCGCCGCGACATGCGTCGCACCGCCGGGCGCATTCGCGGCTTCGGCAACCGCGTTTTGCACGACCGGAGCATCGCCTGCGCCTGGAGTGCACGTCACGTGGACGGCGTCGTCGAACGCCGCGTCGTATGTCGTCAATCGCAACGGCGTGGCCTACACGTCGTCGCTCTCTTCCAGCACGCAGGCGCTCGATGACCTCAACGTGACCGTCGGGCAGACCTACGCATACACGGTGACGGCGGCGAACAGCGGCGGCAGCACGATGTCGGCTGGATCGAGCGTCACAATCACGAGCGCGATCTGTCCAGCGGCTCCGCCAACGCAGCCGGTGCTATCCGAGAGCACCGTCTGCAATGGCACGAGTCCAGTCAACCATCTTTCGTGGACGGCATCTGCGAACGCGACGAATTACATCGTCCTCCGCAATGGAACGACGCTCGTGTCGCTGCCTTCATCGACCCTCGCCTACGACGACGCCGCGGTCGTCCCTGGTCAGACCTACGCTTACTTCGTTCGCGCTTCGAACGGCGGCGGCAGTGCCGACTCGAACACGATCAACATCTCGCTGCCGGGAACGATCTGTCAGCCGCCGCCGGGAAATTTCTCGTTGACCGCGAAGGCGATCTGCGACCTCACCTCATCGCCGGCTGCCGCGATCCGTCTCACCTGGACGGCATCGGCAAACACAACTTCCTATGCCGTCTTCCGCGCAGGGACGAAGATCAGCGACCAGACCGCCACTTCCTTCGCCGACACGACCAACATCGTCGCCGGGCAGAGTTACAAGTACTTCGTCCGAGCGTCCGGTCCCGGCGGCACGACCGATTCGGACGAGTTGACTGTGACCGTCGATGCCGCCGTCTGCCAGTCTCCATGCAGCTTCGCGTGCGCGGCGACCGTCGCCGCATCCGCATCGGAGCAGTTCCCTGTCCGATTCTCATTGCAGCAACAGACCTCCTGCGACGATGTGGCAGCGACGTGGGCGTTCGGCGACGGCACAGGCTCGACCGAGCTGACGCCAGTGCACGCGTACGCGAGCCCAGGGACATATCAATGGTCCGTCACAGCCGGAAGCACGGCATCGGCGGCGTGTCAGAACAGCGGAACGATCACGATCACCGCCGCCGCGCCGCCCGCGAAACGGCGCGCAATTCGGCACTGAAGCGCGCGTGCTATTCTCCGCCGCCGAGGCTCTTATCGAATGTGGCAATACACCCCGCGCGTAGCTGTCGTTCGAGGTCTTCGCACGCCGTTCGCAAAGTCGGGAACTCACTACGCGCGCCTTTCCGCGCTCGACCTCGGCAAGCTCGTCGTCGCGGAGCTCGTGCAGCGATCCGGCATCGATCCCAACAGCATTCAGGAGTTGGTGTTCGGCAACGTCATCCCATCGGTCAAAGCGCCGAACATCGCCCGCGAGATCATCCTCGGCACCGGTCTGCCGCGAAAGTTGCCGGGCTACACCGTCAGCAAGGCGTGTGCGTCGTCGAATCAGGCCATCACCTCGGCTGCCGATCTGATCTTCCGCGGTTACGCCGATGTCGTCGTCGCCGGCGGCAGCGAGTCGCTTTCCGACATCCCGATCCTCTTTTCGAAGAACTTTTCCGACGCGCTCGTCGGCGCCAGCAAGCAGAAAAGCATCGGCGGAAAAGTGGGTTCGTTCAGCAAGATCCGGCCGAAGGATCTCGCGCCCGACGCGCCCGCGATCGCTGAGTCGACGACCGGTCTGACGATGGGCGAGTCGGCCGAGAAGATGGCCAAAGAGAACGGCATCACGCGCGAAGCGCAGGACAAGTTTGCGCTGCAAAGCCATCACCGCGCCGCCGAGGCGACGGCGAGCGGGCGATTCAAGGACGAAGTGATGACGGTGATGGTGCCGCCAGGATTCGACAACATCGTCGAGACCGACAACCTCATTCGCGGCGATTCGACAGCCGAGGCGATGGCGAAACTGCGGCCGGTCTTCGATCGCAAATACGGGACGATCACCGCCGCGAATTCGTCGCCACTCACCGACGGTGCGTCGGCCGTGTTGCTGATGTCGGAAGACAAAGCAAAAGCGCTCGGCATCAAACCCATCGGCTTCATCAAAAGCTACGCGTACGCGGCCACCGATCCGTTCGATCAGTTGCTGCAAGGACCAGTCTTCGCGCTCCCGATCGCACTCGATCGCGCGAAGATCTCACTCAAAGACATCGGCGTGATTGAGATGCACGAAGCATTCGCCGCGCAGGTACTGTCGAACATTCAGTGGATCGGCTCGAAGAAAATCGCGCAGGAAAAACTCGGCCGTAGCGAGCCGGTTGGCGAGATCAATCCCGAAAAGATCAACGTCACCGGCGGATCGATCGCCCTCGGCCACCCCTTCGGCGCAACCGGCGCCCGCATCGTGACGACGGTCTGCAACGAACTGCAGCGCACCGGCCAGCAATACGGCCTCGTAACGGTCTGCGCCGCCGGCGGAATCGGCGTGGCGATGGTGCTGGAGCGGGAGTAGGTTTGACCAAATCCAAAGGCAGCAAAATCGAATCGAAGCTCCGCGACTACGCGCTCGCGTTCCCCGAAACATACGAAGAGTTTCCGTGGGGACACAGCGCGATCAAGGTGAAGAAGAAGGCCTTCCTCTTCATGAGCACAGACGAGGATGGCAGCTTCTCGATCTCGGTCAAGCTCCCGCATTCGCGCGACATGGCCGTCGATCTCCCCTTCGCCGAACCAACCGGCTACGGCCTCGGCAAAGCCGGCTGGGTCACTGCAACGTTGAAGGACGAAAAGTCGCTCGATCTCATCAAAGCGTGGATCGACGAAAGCTACCGCGCGATCGCGCCAAAGAAGCTCGTGAAGTCACTCGACGCGAAGTGATCGTCGTTGAAGCGGGCCCCGCGCCGATGGTGTGATCACCTCCGGCGTTTTGGCGACGTCGCCAAGAGGCAGGACAGTGACGCGCTCGTCCAGCGAATAGCGTTGATCGCCCGGATAGAGAACCGTGAGATGGTCCAGTTCCAGATCGGCGAGCGCGGTTCGCATCGAGGCCGTCATCCGAGGCGCGTCCTGGAACTTGACCTCGACGCCGTAACGTCGGCCGCGCTTGATGAGAAGAAGGTCGAGCTCGGCTCCGGTGTGTGCCGCCCAAAAATATGCAGCCTCGGGGCGTACCATTTGAATGGTCTCTTCAATGGCGTAGCCTTCCCACGAAGCGCCAACTTTCGGATGCGACAGAAGCTCTCTTCCGGTGGAAAGCCCGAGCAACGCGTGAAGCAGGCCGCTGTCGCGCAAGTAGACCTTTGGAGACTTAACCTGACGCTTGTTGAGGTTCGCGTGCCACGGTTGCAGTTGCCGCACCATGAAGAGTCCCGAAAGCAGGTCGAGGTATTTGCGTGCTGTGGGCTCGCTGACGCCGAGTGAGCGTGCGGCCTCGGCGGCATTCCAGACGCCGCCGTGATAGTGCGCGAGCATGGTCCAGAAGCGGTGCAGA
>DATAMS010000557.1:0-6260 GCA_036260495.1 Thermoanaerobaculia bacterium | reverse complement strand
CGTGACCAACAGCGGCCCTGACGGCGCGTCGAACCTCGTCTTCACCGATACCCTCCCGTCGTCGCTCCTCTTCGGATCGATCACCGCTCCCGGCTGGAACTGCACCACACCGCCGGCCGGCACGACCGGCATCGTCACCTGCACGGCCGCATCGCTCGCCTCGGGCGGTACCGGAACGATCACGATCCTGACCACTGTCGCCCCCGGGACAACCGGCACAATCAACAACGGCGGCAGCGTAACAAGCGCCACATCCGATCCAAACCCAGGCAACAGCAGCGTAACCGCACCACCGGTTGTTGCCCTGCCGTCGGACGTTCCCGCGCTCTCAACATGGGCGCTGCTGTTATTGGGCGCTATCCTCGCCCTCGGGGCACTTAAGGCAATTGACAATTGATAATGGACAATTGACAAGGGGTCGATGCGCGAGCGGCGCGACAGGCTCGGTTTCCTGTTTCACGCGGAGACGCGGAGGCGCGGTGAGACTCATCTCCGTGTCCTCCGCGTCTCCCCGTGACCGGTCTTTGATCCTTCGAAAGGCAGCGAGTGATTGGATCGTTGTCAGAGCGCAGTCTTTTCTCCCTCTCTCGCGACAACGACACCCGCCCGTTTCCCGCGAAGCAACGGATTCGATTGATTCAGATGAATGAACCGCACTTTTGCAAGCAACGGCGACCCTGCAAGGCGTGACAATGTCTCCGTCATGAGCGGATGCGGGATCTCGCGCAGATCGCGTCCCGGTAATTCGCTGGCGTCATAGAACGTGCCGTCGATGTAAGCGACGTCGACGCGCGCTAAGACCGATTCGATCGTCGTTGACCACCGTTCCCATTTGTCAATATCCGGCAGCCACAAGATCGAGCGCGATGGGCCGCGCACAATGAACCCGACCGTCTCCGAATACTCATCGCGATGCGGTACACGGATCGGTGTCACGTGGATCCGTTCATTCAGCGCCATTTCTACGCCATCCTCGATCGGCGAGATCTCAATGTTGTGCAGCGTTACGAGCTGATCCCACGGACCATTGTGCGTCAGGAACTCGCGCATGCGCGGCATCGCATAAACGCGCACCGAATGCGCGCCGAGGACTTCGCGGCCGAGTTGGGCGAGGCCGAGGTAGTGGCCGATGTGGGCGTGGGTGAGGAGGATGCCGTCGAGTAGGGGTGACTTTTCGGCGCGCGGCGCGACTTCCTCAAGCGTCCGCAATTGCGATCCGAAATCGGGTGTCGCGTCGATGATCCAGCGCTGATGCGACTGCGGATCGGCGATCGCCAGGGACGCCACGCGCTGCCGCAACTTCGGATTACGCCACGCCGCGATGCAGTCAGGGCGATTGCATCCCGCTTGCGGATACCCGCCATCCTGGGCGATGCCGAGAACCATGACGAATGGGGCGGTGGCAGGTGGTGGCACGGTTGCGCAGGCGGTGAGGAGGATGAGAATCAAAAGCTTGATCCGCAGATGACGCAGATAGACGCAGATGGGGAACGCGACTGCCGCCTGCCCCGTCGTATCTGTGTCCATCTGCGACATCTGCGGATCAACAAGTCCTATCATTCCAATCATGCGCATCATTCTCCTCGCCTTCCTCTTCGCCGCCAACGCGTATGCCCAGAACGATGCCGGCGAGGTCGCCTTCGCAAACTCGGGCGCGGCCGAGGCGCAAGCGCCGTTTCTGCGCGGCCTGGCGCTGCTCCATGACTTTGAGTACGAGTCGGCGGCGCAGGCATTCCGGAAAGCGCAGACGATCGATCCCTCTTTCGCGATGGCGTATTGGGGTGAGGCGATGACGTACACGCATCCGGTCTGGTTTCAGCAGGACGCCGATGCGGCTCGCGCGGCGCTGAAGAAACTCGGCGCAACGAACGCGGATCGTCTGGCCAAAGCGAAGACGGAGCGCGAGCGCGACTACCTCCGCGCGGTCGAAGTTCTTTACGGCGATGGTACGAAGGACGAGCGCGATTTCAAGTACGCGGATGCGATGCGGCTCGTGCACGAGCGCTACCCGGACGACGTGGACGCCACCGCCTTCTACGCCCTCGCACTCCTCGGCACCTCGCATCAGGGACGCGACTTTCCCACGTACATGCGCGCGGCGGCGTTGCTCGAAGAAGTTCTGCCGGCGCATCCGCAGCATCCCGGCGTGCTGCACTACCTCATCCACAGCTACGACGATCCGATCCACGCGCCCCTCGGGTTGCGCGCCGCGCGCCGCTACGGACTCGTCGCGCCCGGCGCCGGCCACGCGCTGCACATGACGTCGCACATTTTCATCGCCATGGGCATGTGGGACGACGTCATCGACGCCAATCGCCGCGCCATCGACGTCGTCAACAGGCAACGCGCCGCGCGCTCGAAACCGCCCGTCGCCTGTGGTCACTATCCACTCTGGCTTCACTATGCCTATTTGCAGAAACGGGATTTCGACGATGCGCGCACGGCTCTCGATGCCTGCCGCGAATCGGCGTTCGATCCGAAGTTCGAAACAGCTGGTCCGATGGATTCCGCAGCATCGCGGATCGAATCATTCGCTGACATGCGCGCGCATCAGATTGCGAGCCGAGGCCTGCTGATCGCGACCGACAACGTGACGATTCCTGAAGGTCCCGAATTCGCGAACGCCCGCTTCCTCATTGCGTATGGCGATGTGCTGTCGTACGCAGCGCACAGCGATTCTGCGGCGCTGAAAAGCGCAGTAGCGCGATTGCACGCACTCCAGCAAGCAGCGCTGCAAAGCGTCGAGCATCAGCACTCGATGAACGCGATGAATCCGACGTTCCGTCTTCGCGCCGAGGTGATGGTGCAGCAGGCGGACGCGCTGCAACTCGCCGCGGAAGGAAAACGTTCCGAGGCGATCGAGATCCTGCAAAAAGCGGCGGCGGCGGAGACATCGATGCCGTTCGAGTTCGGCCCTCCCGTCGTCGAAAAGCCAACCTACGAGCTCCTCGGCGACGAGCTACTCGCCGCCGGACGCGCCTCCGCTGCCGCCGCAGCGTATCGCTCCGCACTCGAGCGGACGCCGGGGCGGACGACCAGTGTGGATGGCCTGGCGAAAGCGCAGAAGACGCCTGATGGACCGAAAGTGCTCTCCGACCTTCGGGTTCTTACGAGCTCCCCGCCATCCCCGTGAATGAGCCAATAACCCTGCGGTCGCGGGGTAGCGGCGGCTCACGCGAAGGCGCGAAGGCGCGAAGATCGTTCCAACTCCTTACCTGGCTTCGCGCCTTCGCGTCTTCGCGCGAAATCGAATTACCATTCGCGCCGTGAAACTTGCTCTGGCCTTCGCACTCTTCGCTTTTGCTGCGCGTGCCGAGGTGACGGTGACGGTGGATCACAACCGGGGGGCGGCGGCCACCACGGCGTTCAAATTCGCGCGCGTGGCCTCGCCGGCTGGCGACGACGCGGCGACCACCGCGAAGTTGGAAGTCATCGCCGGGACCGTCGATCGCAACAGTGCTCCGATCGCGGCGCTGACTGACGGGCGTCTTCCAGGCAACGAAGATGAGCCGGAAGCGAATCTCTTTTTTCGCGGCGATTCGTGGGGTGGGCGCATTCGATTCGATCTTGGATCGATCATCGGCATAGCGGTCGTGAATACCTACTCGTGGCATCCCAACACGCGTGCGCCTCAGGTGTACCGGCTGTATGCGAGCGACGGCACCGATCCGAATTTCAATCCCGCTCCCGGCGTGAAGGCCGATCTCACCACGTGCGGCTGGCGCGAGATTGCCTTCGTCGATACGCGGCCGAAGGATGGCGAGGACGGCGGACAGTACGGCGTGAGCATCGCGGACACGAGCGGTTCGCTTGGACGCTATCGCTACCTAATCTTCGATGTGTTCGAGACCGAGAGCGACGATCCGTGGGGCCAGACGTTTTACAGCGAGATCGATGTGGTGAAGAAATGATCCGGCGAACGATCATTGCTGCGCTCTTCGCCTGTGCTGCGATTGCGCAAGCCGCCGATCCGCCCGATCTCACGAAGCAGCCGACGCTCTACGTCGTTGGCTACGCGCATCTCGACACGCAGTGGCGCTGGGAGTATCCGCAGACGATCAACGAATTTCTGCCGCGCACGATGCACGACAACTTCGCGCTCTTCGAAAAGTATCCCCACTACATCTTCAACTTCAGCGGCGCCAATCGTTATCGGATGATGCGCGAGTATTACCCGGCCGATTACGCGAAGTTGCAGGAGTGGGTGCGTAAAGGCCGCTGGTTTCCGGCCGGCTCGTCGATGGAAGAGAGCGACGTGAACTCGCCGTCGGCGGAATCGATCATCCGTCAGGTTCTCTACGGCAGCGCGTTTTTTCGCCGTGAGTTGGGCCGCACGAGCGCGGAGTACATGCTCCCCGATTGCTTCGGATTTCCAGCGTCGCTGCCGGGCATCCTGCATCACATGGGCATCGTTGGTTTCTCGACGCAGAAGCTGACGTGGGGATCGTCGGCGCCGGTTGGCGGTCTGGACTCGCCGGAGAAAACGCCCGTCGGAACGCCGTTCAACGTGGGCGTGTGGGAAGGTCCGGACGGCAGCAGCGTCCTGGCCGCGTTCAATCCCGGCAGCTACAGCGCGGACATTCGCTACGACCTCTCCCGCAGCGACACGACGCCGCCGAAGAACGTGGACTGGCCGAAACGCGTGCAGCGCAACGGCGCGGCCAGCGGCGTTTTCACCGACTATCACTACTACGGCACCGGCGATGTCGGCGGCGCGCCGCGCGAGCCCTCGGTGCAACTCGTCGAGTCGATCGTGTCGAAGAACGACGGTCCGCTGCACGTGATCTCGTCAACGGCGGAGCAGATGTTTCTCGATATCAAGCCGTCGCAGCGCGCCGGACTTCCGCGATACAAGGGCGAGCTCGAACTGACGAATCACTCCGCCGGATCGCTGACATCCGAGGCGTATCAGAAGAGATGGAATCACAAGAACGAGATGCTCGCCGACGCTGCCGAGCGCGCCTCGGTCGCCGCGGAATGGCTCGGCGGACGCGCGTACCCGAGGAAGCGATTGAATGATGCGTGGACGCTGGTGATGGGCGGTCAATTTCACGACATCGCCGCTGGAACCGCAACTCCCAAAGCGTACGAGTACTCGTGGAACGACGACGTGATCGCGATGAATCAGTTCGCGAGCGTGCTGACCAGTGCCACGGAAGCGGTGGCGTCGCACCTGGACACGCGAGCGAAGGGGACCGCGATCGTTGTCTATAACCCGCTGAGCGTTGCGCGGGAGGATGTGGTCGAGACCAGCACCGATGTGCCCTACGATCACGATGTTCGTGTCGTTGGGCCGGACGACAAAGCGGTTCCCTCGCAGCACGAAAGCGGCAAGGTGATTTTCGTGGCGAAGGTTCCAGCGGCCGGCTGGGCCGTATACGACGTGCGTGACGCGGGTGTCGCGAGTCGGGAGTCGGGTGTCGAAGAGTCGACACTCAAGATCCAGCTCCGACCCCCGACCCCCGACGCCCGACACCCGCGCGCAACGATCGAGAATGCCCGCTATCGCATAACGATCTACCCCAACGGTGACATCGCCTCCATCGTTGATAAGAAGACGACGCGAGAGCTGCTCGACGCACCGGCGCGTCTCGATCTTCAGACCGAGGCTCCGCACGACTGGCCCGCATGGAACATGGACTGGGCAGATCAGCAGAAGGAGCCGCGTGGCTCCGTTTCGGGACCAGCCACCTTCCGCGTCGTCGAGAATGGGCCGGCTCGCGTTGCCGTCGAAGTGACGCGCGAGACAGAGGGCTCGCGATTCGTGCAGACGATTCGCCTGGCCGCAGGCGACGGCGGCAATCGCATCGAGATCGACAACGCCATCGACTGGAAGACAGAAGCGGCGGCATTGAAAGCGACGTTTCCGCTGACTGTGCACAACCGGCTCGCAACCTACAACTGGGAAGTGGGGACGATCGAACGGCCAACGAACGATGAGAAGAAATTCGAAGTGGCGTCGCATCAGTGGTTCGATCTGAGCGACGCCAAGGGCGGCGTAACCGTTCTGACAGACAGCAAGTACGGTTCGGACAAGCCCGACGATCACACGCTGCGCCTCACGTTGTTGTACACGCCCGGCCTCAGCGCGAACGGCCGCGCGTACAGCGATCAGGCTTCGCAGGATTGGGGGCATCACGAGTTTGTTTATGGGCTGGCCGCACATGCCGGCGATTGGCGATCGGAAGGGACGGACTGGCAGGCGATGCGATTGAGTCAGCCGCTGATCGCGTTCGTGTCGCCGAAACACGCGGGAAACC
>DATAMS010000546.1:0-12608 GCA_036260495.1 Thermoanaerobaculia bacterium | reverse complement strand
AAGGGTTGCAGGCCAAAAACGTCGTCAAGATTTCGTAGATCGAAGCGCCAGCCATCGCTCGCGATCGAAGTCGAACGTAGGTCGGACTCTCCAGTCCGACTATTATGCGTCCGGAGTCGGACTGGAGAGTCCGACCTACGTTTGCCTTTAGGTATCCCGCAGCAGTCCGATTCTTCGCGCCACTTTGCTCGCTGCGGACTTTAAGCGGGGATTGGCATTCAAGAGCCGGTGCAGACCGCGTGCGATCTTGCGAGTGACCGGTCCGAACGAATTCCACTCTGCTTGCGCCTGTAATGCGCGAACGTGATCGAAGGGGATGTAGCGATCGGTAACATTGGCAGGGCATTGCAGCAGGTGCGCACGTGATGCCTCTTCGCTGCGGATGTAATAGCGATTCCAAAGATCGCTTCCGGTCAGTATGTACCCGGCGTTTACGATAATCGGTGCCCACGCCTCGGGCTTGTATCCCGCTTCGATGAGGATGACCCGAGGGCGCCATGCAGTCAGATCGATTCCGCGCAGAATCTCCAGCTCGTGACCCTCGGCATCGATCTTGAGAAAATCAACGGTGCGGCCGGCACAGTATTCGCGAACGATATCGGCCAGTGGCCGTGTGTGCACATGGATTCGTTCGAGTTTGTGGCCGGAGCGCGCATATTCATCGGCCAGCTCCTGCGTCATCGTGCTCAATCCCGGCTCTGTGTGATCAACGATGAGGTCGAGCGTGCCGGAATTCTCGGAGATGGCTACATTGAGATTGATGTCGCTTGGCCGCGCCGCGACAAGGCGTTGAAAGAATGCCGGTAATGGCTCGATATTGATCCCGCGCCAGCCCGACAGAAAAAAGTGCTGCGTCACGGAACCAACGATTGGATCGTGCGCGCCGATATCGATGTAGAAGCCCGTCGCCTGGTCGCCAAAGAAGCGGCGGAGCATGACGTCCTCCGCGCTGCCGGCGTAGGACACCATCATCCCGTTGTATTGAGGCGGTGTATCGATCGAGGCCATCGATTTCACGGCGGCAGTTGGCGAGTGTTTCCCGGTTCGAACGCCTTCTGAATGTCCTGCGACGTCATGTAGTGCAGCCGGGCGTTTTCCTGATAACCGGCGCTGTCGCTGACGATGCGGTTCAGCACCTTGGTGTAGCGGCGCTCGAACATGAAGCGTTTCAGATCAGGATAAAGAAAACCGGCCGCCATCAGCGCGATTGCGAACATATCCTCGAAGATGGGGATGAACGGCAGCGCGATGATGATGCTGCCGATGAAAAGCCCGATCAGCGCGAAAACGAAACGCGCCGCCAGATCGCCGCCGCGCCAGATCATGAAGTTGCTTCGTTCCAACTCGGTCATCTCGCGCGAAGCCACGAGGTAACGCGGAACGACGACCTCCTCGACCTCTTTGTCGAGCGCTTCCCAATAGGCCGCCGAGCCGCCGAATTCATCGTACGCGGCCTTGATCTCGGCCATCTTCTCCGCGGCGCAGGCGCGAATCTCGTGATCAAATTCCGCTTCCTCGAAGCCGCGCCGCCGGTGTTCGCACTCCTGGAGCACCACGTACACGACCTGCGCGTAGTCGTATTCGCTTCCTGCGATGTTGAGCATTACTGGTCGTTCTTCTTCTGTTCGTATTGGATGACGCCGAGTTGTTCGAGAAGCTTGTTGCCGTCGATGATCACGTTCCCATTCGGCAGCTTCGGAATCTGGCGGATCTCTTTCTTCTGCAATGCATCAATCAACTGCAAACTCACATACGCATCGCCGGCGCTGCCATTGAGCGCGGCCCGCTCTTTCTTGATGCCCTGCGCCACGGCGCTCTTCTCGGAAAGCGTCGCCTGCGCGTCCTGTTGCTTACGGACGACATAAGCGTCGGCAGCGCGCTTGGCCTGCTCGAAATCGCCCTGCGAATGTGTGAGCTGCTCCGTCAGATCCGCCACTTTGGTTTGTAAATTCGCTTTGTTCGATTCCAGCGTCGCCAGAATCTGCGACTCCAGCTTCTCCGCCTGTTTTTCCGCTTCTTTGCGCTTGTTGATCAAATTCTGGTAGTCGGGTTTGAACGAGAAATCCCCAAGGATGACCTGCTCGACGATGACGCCATACGGCTTCAATTGAGCCGCCATGACCTTCGTCGCATCACTAGCCGCCGCGAAGCGCAGATCCGGGTTGTAATACTCCTCGGAATCGAGGCGATTGAGCACATCGCGCACGTACGCACGCGCCAGCGGCCGCACGAGCCGCTCCTTCAATGCAACTGTATTCGGCGCAACCGTGCGCCAGATGTATGCCGCTTTGGTCGGGTCGATCCGCCAGCGCACAGTGACGTCGGTCTCGATGTCGTTTCCGTCGCGCGTCTTGAAGCGCAGATCGTCCTTCTCTTTGCGATCTCCCTCGGGAGCCTTTGCCGACATCACCAGGTTCTGCGTCGAGGTGTCGTACGTCGCCCAATCGTTGATGACCGGAGCAAAGAAATAGGTCGCGCCCGGATCAGACGTCTCTGTCGATTGCGTAATCTTGTTAAAGCGCACACCGACCTCGGTGGCCTGCGTCGTATGCGGCGTACAGGCGGCGAAGAGCGGCAGGATGGCGAGCAATGCAATCAATCGTATTTTCATTGTCGCCTCAGTGTTTGCCCGTCAGTTTGCCGATGTCAGTAGGGTCTTCGCTGATGTAAATCGGACCCTTGATGCCGTTGAGAATCGCCAGACCTTTGCGCAGCCGCAGTAGTTTGTCCGAGCCCGCGCCTTCCATGGCCCGGTTGATATCTTCCGTTCCCTGCGCCTCCGCGCTCTTGACCAGCAAATCCGCCTCGGCATGTTTTGAGCGTTCGTAGAAATCCTTCTGCGCATTGAGCCCTGTGATCTGCGCCTGAAACTCCGCGCTTCGCACATTGATCGAATTCTGCCCCTCGGCAGTCGTTTGCTTTAATCGCGTATCGACCTCTGCCTGCTTCGCCAATGCGCGATTCGTCAGCACTGACTGATCCTGAATCTTCTTCTGCTCCGTCAATTGCTGGAACGTGTCGGGGTAGTCGTATTGGCGGATCACGACGTCGGCCAGTTCCAGGCCATTCTGGCGAAACCTCTCGGCCAGCTCCTTCTTGAGATCGTGCACTTTGGCGATGCGCTGGTCGCGGTAGAACTCCTCCGCGCGCAACTCGCCGAGGTGCTGTTTGATGGCGGGATCGGTAAAGCGGAGGACGACGTTGTCTTCGTAGCCGCGCCCGAAACCGAACTTGGACACGACCAGAAACGGATCGGCGATGCGATAGAGAACGGTGATGTCGACCGCCACAGGATAACCATCGACCGTCGGAACGTTGATCGCCGCGACCGTGCGATGGTCCGCGCCGCGCTCGGTCTCATCGTTCGTGAACTCGACCGCCTGAATGTTGCGCGGAAACGTGCGGATGGTCTCGTAGCCGCTGATCGCGCGCCGGTAGCCGGGTTGGACGAGCTCTTTTTGCAGACCTTTGTTCATGCCGAACGAAATCTGCCGCAGCCCGATCTGATCGAGCGGAACGTATGTGACCAGGCACGCCCGCATGAGCATGAGCGGGACGAGGATCACGCTGACGCGCAGCAGGAATCGAACGAATCCTCCTCGCAGCGGCGGCAGTTTGATGGGGAACGAAGGTTTGAAGCGGGGAGTGGATGGAGCGGATGTAGCGGACTCGAACATTCAGCGAACCTGCTTTCCCGATTGGGCGGTGTGCCTTGATTCTACGTCGGATCGGGCTTTGGGTTTGTGCGCCGGCTTCCACGCGCGCGCGGGAAGCTCTCTCGCCAACGGAAGCGAGTCACTGTTTCAGAATACGAATTCGCGACGGCCCGGAAGAGGGATAGTACGAGATGGCCGATTTTCCCTGGCCGATCCCGATGACAGAAGCCGGAGCGGGCGCGAGCAGGATGAATCCAGCATTGGGAAAATCACCGTCGAGTCGCTGCCCTTCGCTGGTGATTCGCTCGAAGGATGTCGAACCCTGGTGGCCTTCCCAGGTCACGATGAAGGACATGCCATCCCACGTGACTTGACCATCCCAGGGCGTGGGACTGCCAGAGTCTGTGAGATAAAGAGGAGGAGGCGCCGCGCCAAGCAAAACACCCTGCGGCCCATCGAGTAGACGGCCGCTGCGGTCGATCCGGCTGTAGCGGACCTCGTTGTGAGCCGAAACGGCGTCGCGCACGGTTGAATACCAGGACAGCAGCGCTTCGAACCCGTTCCAGGCGATCGAGGCGCTGCCGATGGAAGGGTTCTGCGAATCGATCGTCGTGACCGGCGCGCCGAGCGATGAGCCGCGGAGCGGTAACACCTCGAGGATCTGGGTATAGCCGTGCGCCTCGTCCAGCACCTTGTTTCTCGCGATCCAGTATTCGCTTCCGGTCCACACGGCCGAAAGGCCGGACTGCCAGCCGCCGATGCTCAAAGGCGACGGATCGAGGAGCGAGCCGGCGGCGCTGACCCGTGTGCCCTTCATCGCGCCATTCCCGTAGAAGTCTCCAAAGCCCAGCCAGAGGACGAGGCAGTCGTCCTCTCCGCACGTGACGCTGACATCGCGCAGATTGTTGTCCGGCAAAAGCAGCGGTTCGGAATCGAGGAGGTGTCCGTCTGTGCGGATTCGGGCCGCATACCCTTTGCCCATGGGGTCCACCCACGCCACGATTCCGGTATCGGAGTGGCTGAAGAACGAGAGCGCCACCCTGCCATATTTGTTTTCCGTGGACAACGGCAACGGCTCTCCAACGGGATTGGCCAGCTCTCCATTGGTGGAGATTGCAGACTCCATGAGGGGATAGGAGGCTTTGCCATTCACAGCGTCGCTTGCTTCCCATAGAGCAAGGCCGCCGCTCATTCCAAACGCAATCACCGCCGCCCCGTACGACTGGAACTGCTTATCGCCAAGACTGACCTCGGGTGTGAGGACGCGGATCGGAGGAACCGCCGATCTTCTCCTTCCGGCTGCAATCGACGCCAGGATCGTTGCATCAGGCTCGGAGTGCAGCGACGCGAGGACGTCTTGTGCGGCAATGACGACCGCGAAGATGAGGACCGGCACCTTCCAAGGATTCATGGCGGCTCAATCGTAGGTCATCCGGCGGACCTGCGGCAAAACCTTCGACATAGCCGGGCTCGGTGTCATTGCGCGACCCCGCAATCGCGAGGCCGCGCAGCAGCGGACTACTTCACGCCGAGGTTTTCTTCGATGAACTTCCACATCGCGGCGCGCATGTGAGCCACCAGCGCCGGATCTACCACGCCGTGACGCGACTTCGGATAGACCTGCAATTGATACGGCTTGTTCGCCTTCTCCAGCTCGTAGATGAATTGAATCGTGTTCTGCATGTGGACGTTGTCGTCGATCGTGCCGTGCAGCAGGAGGATGCTGCCGTGCAGATTCTTCGCCGCCCAGCGCGGCGCAGTCTCTTTGTAGCCCTCGGGATTGTTCTGCGGCATCAGCATCACGCGCTCGGTGTAGATCGAGTCGTAGTCGCGCCAGTCGGTGACCGTGCCGCCGGAGATTCCTGCGCTCCACATCGTGCTGTGCGTCAGCGCGTACGACGTCATGAATCCGCCGTAGCTCCAGCCACTGAGCAGCACGCGCGACGAATCGACAAACGGCTGCGACTCCAGCCACTTCAATCCATCCTCGAGATCGCGAAGCTCTCCTTCGCCCATGTGCTTGTACGACGTCCAGGCCGACTCCGCTCCCTTGCCGCTGGCGCTGCGGTTGTCGCAGATCCAGACGATCACGCCGTGCTGCGCCAGGTACTGATGCCAGAGATAGGTCGAAGCGCCCCACGCGTTGCGCACCTGCTGCGCGTGCGGACCGGAGTAGGTGTGCTCGTAGACCGGATACTTCTTCGTCGGATCGAAGTTCGGCGGCTTGATCATCTCCGCTTCCATCACGAAGCCGTCGCGCGTCTTGACCTGCACGAACTCCGGCTTGGCGATGTTGAGGTTGCGCATCAGCGGCGCTTCGTTCGCATCGATCACGCGCACACTCGCGCCGTCATTGCGATGCAGCGACGTCGACGGCGGCGTGGCAGCATCCGAGAACGTGTCGAGATACGACGTCAGCGACGGATTGAAATTGACGGCGTGCTGGCCGGGCGCGTCGGTGAGCCGTTTCAGACCGCCGCCATCGAGATGGACGCGGTAAAGATCGGTGCCGAGGACGCTGCGCTCGGTGCCGGAGAAATAGATCCAGTCGTTGGCGCCGTCGATGCCGTGCAGTGTGCGCACCTCCCACGGTCCGTTGGTGATCTGCCGAATCAGCTTGCCGTCGGCGGCGTATTGATAAAGGTGCTTGAACCCGCTCCGCTCGCTGAGCCAGAGAAATGATCCGTCCTTGAGCCACACGGGATTGCCGGTCGGCTCCGTCCATGCTTTCGAGGAATCGCGGAAAAGCGTTTTCGGCGCGCCGCCGCCACGAACCTCGGCAGCATCGAGATCGAGCCACGTCTGCTCGCGGTTCTGCACCTGGTACATGACCTTCGCGCTGTCCGGCGACCAGTCGACGAGAACGATGAGGAAGTCGCCGCTGCTGTAGCTTTCGGTGCTCACCTCGCGTGGCGTCTCGCCCGCGGCGCGGACCGTGAACAGCTTCACGCCCGGATTCGGCGCGCCCGCTTTCGGATAAAGCTCCGACTCGACGTTCTGCTGATAGGGGATGTGATCGACGACCGCAAAATGCTTCACCGGCCGCTCGTCGAGCTGCAGGTAGGCGATGGTCGACGAGTCGGGGCTCCACCAGTACGCGCGGAAGTTGCCGCGGCCATACACCTCTTCCTGATAAACCCAGTCCAGGATGCCGTTCTGGATGTTCTCGTTGCCGTCGGTGGTGAGCTGGCGCTCGCGCTGCGTGGCGACGTCGACGACGTAGATGTTGTTGCCGCGAACGAACGAAACGGAGCGTCCGTCCGGACTGAAGGCCACTTCCTCTTTCGCGCCGGGCGAAGAGGTGAGGCGCGTCATCGAATCGCTGTCGAACGCGTAGAGGTAAACGTCGTTCGCGATCGTCAGCAGAACGCTTTTCTTGTTCGGGCTGAAGTTCCAGTTCCGCTGTTTCGTGAACCCGGTCGCTTCGTCCGCCGTGACGCCGGCGATCTTCTTGGCTGCCGTTTCGAGTTTTGCGGCATTGAAGAGCACGCGCTTGGCGCCGGTCTCGCTCTCGATCACCGCCTGCTCGACGACCTTGCCCTCTTCCGTGCGCGGCCACGCAAACGTCTTGTTGTCGAGCCAGACGAAGCCACCCTGCGGCGTTCCGCCAAAGGAGACTTTGGCTTTCGGATCAAAAACATTCTCGAGCGTGAGCTCGCGAATCGTAGGCTTCTGCTGCGGCATGGTCTTGACGTCTTGCGCGAAGAGCGAGGATGCGGTGATCAGAAGGGCGGCGGCGATGCAGTTCTTCATGACCGCGCGTTATATCCCGCCAGCCCAAAAAAATGAACCACAGAGACACAGAGATCACAAAGGTTTCTCTGTGTCCTCTGTGTCTCTGTGGTTCAAAAGGGTTTGCTAGCGTCCGGCAGGACCCGACAACGACTTGACGTACCTCGTCAACTGCCACCTCCGCTCCTCCGGCAACCTCGACCACGACGGCATCCCCCTCCGCAAATCGCCATCCGTCAGAAACTGAACGAGCGCGTCATCGGACATCATCTGCACCGATGCGCTGTGCAGGCTTGGCGCGCGCGTGGTCCCTTGCGCGCCCGCTCCGTGGCACGAGGCGCAGTGCTGCGTGAACAGCTTGCCGCCCGCCGCAACATCATTGGATAAACGCTCAGCCGTGATCGGCGCTTTCGGCGCGTCAACCGCACAACCAGCAACGATCATAAAGAGGCCCGCGATCAGTATCGATTTCATTGAAGACTCCTTGCCCCGATCACCGGGAATTCGTAAGCGACACCGAATCGGATAAGCGCGCGATTGCTGTTCCCATTGATTCCGAACGATGGACTGAAGCGAAAGGTCACGCCATTGGGCAGGTTCCAGGCCACCGACGGCGCGATGTAATGCGAAGTTCCCGAGAGCGTCATCTCGTGCTGCTCACCAAGCCCGCCATACATCTCCACACCGAGCGTGAAGTTTTCGGCACAGAGGGAACATGGATTGGAAGTCGCAGCCAGCACCAATGGACGGCTGACACCAGCGGCGTATCCGAATTCAACCGGCTCGCCGCTCAGATTCTTTTCGGCGATGAGGTTCCCCGCGAAGTTCCAGCCCCGCCGGTTGCTGGAAAGAATCAGCTTCACCTCCACCTCGCGTTTCTTCTCGTGCCTCAAATCCTCGGCCGGCTCCAATAAGTCCCGAAACGAATCAAAACCGACGACCTCCTTGAGGATCTTGTCCGCGCCGGTGATGTCCTCGTATTCGACATAGAGGACAGGATTGACAGCGTGCTCCTTCATCAGAAGCCGAAACCGATTCTCCAGGCGATATCCAGTAAACACAGCGCTGTCTGGCCGCGTCTTTTGCCCGTCCAGATACAACTCCGACGTCCACCATCCATTCACGCCGTACTCCAGTTCGAGGGAGGAGGCGAGGAAGTGCTTCGCACCACCTTTTGGATTACCGAGGACGGGATTGAGCGCAATCTCCAGACTCCCAGGCTCCTCCATGTGATGCGTGTAGGTGATGAAGTAGGGGTTCTCCTGCGCGAAGCCGAAGCGTGCGGCTCCGATGAAAGCGACAAAGAGCAGCGAGATTCGTAGGGATGAGGCAATCCTGATGGTTGGCAAGCGGTCGTCCTTAACGATGTGAGACTGAGTCTCAGTTGCAGATAAGCCTACACATCTTCGAAGGATGCGTCAACCACTCAGACGCCGGGGGCGCCGAGGTCTCTCTGTGTGCTCTGTGGCTCTGTGGTAATCGCCGAGGGCAGGGCCGAAGCAACGTCCACTCTCCGGCTGCGATGGCTCACTTGATGTCGACCTTCAGATCCGGAAACGTCTTGCTGGCGAACTGGTGTACGATACGGCAGCAATTCCACACAACCCGAAGGCGGCGCCCAATCGCGCCAGTTTTGCCGGTGACGACTGTCACACCGATTGATGACCGTTGTCATCGGTCGATGGTTGCCACCCGAATACCATTTTTCCATCCACTGAAAACCGAGCAGAGAGAAACGAAGGAGCTCGTCATGATCCACGTGCGCCGCCTTGCGATTGCGATCGCCATCTCATTTATTGCCTCCTTCGCCATTGCCCGCGGAAACCTCAAAGAGCTGACGGTGCCGCTGAAGTACCTGCCGCAAGAAGGAGTCCACGCAACCTCGGCTGACCTGCCGCCCGCGCTACTCGGCCAATCCGTCGAAATCCGCGTCGAAGACGCCCGCAAACTCGACGACCCGCTCGAGATCGGCCACGGAACCGGCGGCGACGACAAGCGTTTCCCGATCCACGCCGATCACGACGTGATCGCCTTCATCCAGGAAATGATTACCGGCGTGAGCAAGGAATGGACGCTCAAACAAGAGCACCCCGCCGCCCGCACCCTCATCCTCCAGGTCACAAGATTCGACATCGACGAATCCAACAAGGCCCTCGGCTCCGTCTACGGCACTGAAGTGAAACTGGCCTTCACCCTCAAAGATGCACGAGGCAACTCTCTCGCCGAAGGAATGGGCACCGGCACCGCCCACCGCTACGGAAAAGCGCACAGCCCCGAAAACATCAACGAAGTGCTAAGCGACGCGCTCAAAGAGGCGTACGCAAACGTCCTCGCCGATCCAAGCCTGCAGAAAGCGTGGATCTCGGGCGTCAGCTCCTCGTCCGCTGTTGCAACCACCCACCCCGCTGAATCGGCCGAGGAGCGCCTGCGCAAGCTGGACGATCTACTGAAGAAGGGGCTCATTACGAAGGCGGAGTACGACAAGAAGAGGGCGGAGATTCTGAACGATATGTAAGAGCAGGTGCAACGCAAGAGTGGAGCAGCCGCCCGTAACGCCGCAAGTCTCCACTCAACGGACAGACGATCGAGGTGATAATGAGCACACAAACAAAGCGTTGTCTTCTACGTATGTCGCTATTAGTTCTCGTGCTCTTTTGGGCCACTCTCGGAGTGGCAAGTGGTTCGGTGCGATTCTCGACGTTGCGTTTGATCTACGCAGAAACGCAAGGAAGCGTTACCACTGTGTGGCGAGCATCGCCCGAAGCGCTGACAGAGCGCGACGAGCTCTTCCGGATCGAACACGTCACCGCGTGGGATCCAGCCGTGTCGATGTCGCCCGACGGAACGCGCTTTGCCGTGATCGCAGTGACTGCGGGGAGTCCTGCGAGGGCTACTCGGACGTCCGTGCTAGTCGCGGATCTCGTCGCTGAAGAAGTTCGCGAAATTGACAACGACGCAGATATCCACGTTTCACCAGTTTGGATTGGAAACGAGTCCTTCGTCTACTTGAAGCCGAGAAACTCTCCAGCAGGAAACGAGCGGATCGAGATCGTGCAAGCCACAGTGCGATCGCGCGAGCAAAGAACCGTGGCTATGACAGATGCGTCAGCGCTTCTTCCCGTGCGTGGCGGAATGCCGCACGACGTATCAGATATCTTCTGGTATCGAGTAAATAGCGCCGGTCGCGATTTTGTGACGATTGGTCAGGATCAGCAAGAGCTTATAACTCGGTGGCGCGTAACATCAGACGCCGCAACGGGTGCTCAAATGTCGCCCAACCAATCTCGCCTCGCCTATATCGCCAGACGGCCTGGCTCGCAAGAGGAGAGTGACCTGATCGTCATCAACCTACGAACAGCCAAAGTGGAAGAGGAGTATCGTCGGCACCTCAGCGTTCATGGAAATCGCCTCGTATGGTCAGGAGATTCGCGTGTGCTCGCGGGCACGGAAGCATTGGATGTCCGTGCCATCTCAAGTGATGGAATTGGCGGCCCGACCGACTCCCGTATCTCCGTGGCCGAACCTCCGCGGGGGTTTACAATAGGCTACCCGCTCGGAGAAAGCCCCGATAGCCGCTTTCGCGTGTACCGGTGGCACAGTGACCAGGGCGATCCGGTGACCTTGCAGTCTACTTCTAGTGTTAGCGGTGAGGCCCGGGTTTCGAATATTCCGACGCCGGGCTGGATTAACTTCCTTGGATGGTCCACCGCGAATACGATTCTGAGCGTGGCGCGGCCACCCCGTAGTCAGGCTACCTGCCCAGTGGCTGCTGCCTTCGGTTTGCAGCCGTCGCCAACGACATTGATCTCCAGCTTTGATCAGGCGGCGGCGAATGCGCTCGGTACCTCGGGCCCATCTATCGGGAGTCTGTCGAAAGGGATCCCGCCTAACGCTGTGTCGGTGCCCTTCTCAGCTCCTAAGTCGATCATCAAGGCGATGGGTTGGTTTGAGAGTACCGGATGGCTTCAGTTTCACGCATCCTACGGGGCATTTGGCAATACAGTGATCAGTGCAGACTGCGGCTACGGCATCATGCAGATAACTAGCGGCATGAGCGGCGGTGCCGGGTTTGACCCGAGCCGAGTCGCCGGTGATCCAACTTATAATATTGGCACCGGCGCACTGTTCATACATGATAAATGGCAGAGCGAGTCCGGGTATATTGGGTCTCGAGATCCAGCGGTGTACGAGGACTGGTACTACAGCGTGTGGGACTACAATTCAGGCGGTAGTGTCAACAATCCCAGCAACCCAGGATTTCCAAACCCTTTCCCGGTTTACAATGGTAGTAACCGATCACAGATGCCATATCAAGAGGGCGTGTGGAGTTTGATACGTAACCCTCAGGCGGCGGGCGCGACTTACAATAGCGCTCCGGTCTGGGACGTCATCGCGGTGACGTCTCCGTCTCGCGGCGTGATCCCTTACCCGACCTCCCCGAAGCCAAATATAGCTACTCCTCTCCCATCGCATACGGACGGATCAACAGGTGGATCCGCCCCATCCAACGATTCCTGTGCGGCCGCGACCACTATTACCTCCAATACGAGTTGTAATTATACGTCGGGGACTGTGCTGAACGCGACCGCGTCTGGTGTTACGAAACCTTCGTGTGATAACGGCGCTAGTCCCAATATGTTTGATGTGTGGTATCGATTTGTTGCCGTCAGTGCGTCGCAGATGGTAACTGTCACGCCGGTAACGAGCATCGGCGACCCCGTAGTCTCGGTTTATAACTCCTGCAATGGCTCGCAGGTTGGATGCAGCGATAGCGGCGGGCAGGGAGGCTCCGAGTCAGTGTCACTGACAGGCTTGACTGTCGGCAGTACGTATTACGTCAGAGTATATGATTTTGGGACCGTAGAGCCCACTGGCACGAATGCAAACTTTCAGATTTGCGTTACAGGAACTCCTGTGACGAACAACACGCTGTCGGTTACGGGCGGTGGAACCGGCCAAGGCACGGTGACGGGAAGTGGGATCAACTGCACAGTTAACGCGGGGAGCGCGAGCGGAACCTGCAGTGCGAGCTTTCCTTCTGGCTCGGGAATATCGCTGAGTGCGACCCCGACTGGTGGCTCCACGTTCGGTGGTTGGGGCGGAGCGTGCGCGGGGACGGGGGGCTGCAGCTTCACGATCAACGCGACGACGAGCGTTTCGGCGTCGTTTACCGCGCCAGTCACAAATGTCACCTTATCGGTAACCGGCGGCGGCACGGGC